>SCVT01000548.1 GCA_004296815.1 Reyranella sp.
GCTCTTCCGATCTTTCCCTGGGCCGACGAGGACGACCGGCTCGAGGCCTGGCGGCGCGGCCGCACCGGCTACCCCATCGTCGATGCCGGCATGCGCGAGCTGTGGACCACCGGCTGGATGCACAATCGCGTGCGCATGATCGCCGCGTCCTTCCTCACCAAGGACCTGTTGATCGATTGGCGCGTAGGTGAGCGATGGTTCTGGGATACATTGGTGGACGCCGACCCCGCGAACAACGCGACCGGCTGGCAATGGGTCGCCGGATCCGGCGCCGACGCCGCACCCTACTTCCGCATTTTCAACCCCGTCCTGCAGGGCGAGAAGTTCGATCCTGCAGGCGACTACGTTCGGCGCTGGGTCTCTGAACTGGCGAGCCTGCCGACGGAGAGTATCCATCGACCGTGGACCGCCACGGTACCGCCGCCAGCCGATATCTATCCCGCGCGCATCGTCGACCATGCCGCAGCACGCGACCGCGCGCTGGTGGCTTTCCGAACTCTCAAGCAGTCCGCGTAAATCCGTCAGGGGGCCTCCATCCAATGAAAATCGCCGTCATCGGCGCCGGCGTATCCGGCATGGGCGCCGCCTGGCTCCTCAGTCGCAGCCACGACGTTGTGGTCTATGAGCGCGAAAGCCGCTTCGGCGGCCATTCCTGCACGGTCGAGGCCCCGACCTCGCACGGCCGGTTGCCGGTCGATGTCGGCTTCATCGTCTACAACGAGCGCAACTATCCCAACCTCGTGGCGCTGTTCGACCATCTCGGCGTGCCGACCGAGGAGTCCGACATGTCGTTCGCGGTCAGCCTCGACGAGGGCCGGTTCGAGTACGGCAGCTCGTTCGCAAGCTTCCTCGCGCAGCGCAGCAACCTCGCCCGGCCTGCATTCCTGCGCATGACGCACGACATCCTGCGCTTCAACCGCATGGCGCCGTGTCTCCTCGACAAGTGCGAGGATCTCGACTTCACGATCGGCGACTTCGTGGAGGACGCGGGCTTCAGCGCGACCTTCCGCGACCGCTACCTCGTGCCGATGGCCGCCTGCATCTGGTCGACGCCGCTCGGCCGCATGCTCGACTATCCGGCGCAGACCTTCGTGCGCTTCTTCAACAACCACGGCCTGCTGACGGTCGGACCACAGCTCCGCTGGCGGACCGTGACCGGCGGCAGCCGCTCCTACGTCGAGCGCATCGTGGCACCGCTCCGCGCCCGCGCCCGGCTGGCGACGCCCGCCAGCGCAATCCGCCGGCTCGAGGACGGGGTCGAGGTTCGCGATATGGCGGGCCACTGGGACCGTTTCGACCGGGTCGTGCTGGCCTGCCATGCCGACCAGGCGCTCGGCCTGCTCACGGATGCCGACGAGGGCGAGCGGGACCTGCTCGGCCGCTTCGCCTATTCTTCCAACGAGGTCTGGCTGCACGGCGACCAGAGCCTCATGCCGCGCCGACGCGGCGTCTGGTCGAGCTGGAACTATGTGGCCGACAGCCGTGCCCGCGACGGCAATGTGAGTGTGACCTACTGGATGAACCG
>SCVT01000549.1 GCA_004296815.1 Reyranella sp.
GTGCGGATGCGGCCGCGCCGGCCGGTGACGATCTTGTGCGGATAGGCCTGGTGGCCGACGTCCCAGAGCAGCCGGTCCTTCGGCGTGTCGAACACGTAATGAAGCGCCACCGTGAGCTCGACCACGCCCAGGCCTGCGCCGAGATGGCCGCCGGTGACCGAGACGGCCGAGATCGTCTCCTGGCGCAGCTCGTCGGCGAGCTGACGCAACTGGTCGGCGCGCAAGCGACGGATGTCGGCGGGCACGTCGACGGTGTCGAGGAGCGGCGTCGTACTCTGGCCGGTCATGGCGCTCACTATACTCCTGCCGGGCGGCTCACGCCCGCCGGCTGACGACGAAATTGGCGGCCTGCTTTAGCAAATCCGCAGGGGGACCGAACGGTTCGAGATGCGCGGCGGCCTGTCGCGCCAGCAGCCCGGCCTGCGACCGCGCCCGCTCCAGGCCCAGGATCGACACGAAGGTCGCCTTCCCCGCCGCCACGTCCTTGCCCGGCGTCTTGCCGAGCTCGACGACGTTGCCCTCGACGTCGAGCAGGTCGTCGACGATCTGGAAGGCGAGGCCGAGATCGTGGGCGTAGGCCTGCAGCGCCAGGCGCATCGGCTCGCTCGCCTTTCCGAGGATCGCGCCCGCAGCGCACGAGAATGAGATCAGCGCCCCGGTCTTGAGCCGCTGCAGGCGCGTGATGGCGCCGATCGACATCTGCTCCGCGCCCTGCTCCTCGGCCAGCAGGTCGAGCATCTGCCCGCCCACCATGCCCTGCGCTCCAGACGCCTTCGCCAACTCCGCCACGAGATGGGCGCGGACCGCCGGATCGCCGTGCGTGTCCTCGTGCGCCAGCACCTCGAAGGCCAGCGCCTGCAGCGCGTCGCCCGCCAGGATCGCCGTCGCCTCGTCGAACTGCCTGTGGCACGAGGGCTTGCCGCGCCGGAGGTCGTCGTCGTCCATCGCCGGCAGGTCGTCGTGGATCAGCGAATAGGCGTGCACGAACTCGATGGCGCTCGCCGTGCGCAGCGCCGGGATCTTGCCGACCTTGAACAGGGTGGCGCTCGCCAGCACGAAGAAAGCGCGCAGCCGCTTGCCGCCGCCCAGGCTGGAATAGCGCATCGCTTCGAACACGCGCGCCTCGCCAGAATCGCCCGAGGGCAGCAGGCGATCCATGGTGCGCTCGACGGAGTCCGCAGCGAACGACAGCGCGGCGTCGAACTGGCGGTGCGACGACAACGGCATGGGAGGACGGCTCAGCCCAGGTCGGCGGGCTGTGCGGCGACCGAACCGTCGGCCGAGAAGACGATCTTCTCGACCTTCATCTTGGCCTCGGCGAGCCGCTGCTCGCAGTGGCGCTTGAGCAGCGCGCCCCGTTCGTAGGCCGAAATCGCCTCGTCGAGCTTCACCTGGCCGCGCTCGAGCTGCTGGACGATGCCCTCCAGCTCCTTCAGCGCATCCTCGAAGGAGAGCGCCGCGATGTCCTTGGGCAGTGCGGGTTCTTTGGCCAATTTTGCCTCTTCATTCTTCTCGTGCGGGGGACGCGCCGGATCGTAGCCGCCCGGCCCCGTCCTGTCGAAAGATGCCGCGCGCGTCACCGTTCTGGGCCGGAAAGTGCCTGATTCCGTGAGGAAAATCGCCTGTTCTCAACTGTGGATAGCAATGCACGCATCTGTGACATGGCCGCTTTGCATGTTCGCACGCCAAAACCCGCGTCTCACGATTGCGACCATGACAGCGGGGTGGCACGTTTCGCCCCGCAAAGAAATAAACAGCCATTCACCAGGAGTTGAACGCCAATGGGTAACGTTAGCCATCTCGTCACGCGAACCGCGGCCTTCCAGAGCTCGGTCGAGAACGGTCTCGCCGAGGGATCGAGCAGCAAGGACCGTCAGTTCGTCACGGCTCTCGCCCGCGGCCTCGACATCCTCCGCGCCTTCCATGCCGGCGAAGGCATGCTGGGCAACCAGGAGATCGCCCACCGCACCGGCCTGCCGAAGCCGACCGTGGCGCGCCTCACCCACACGCTGACCGAGCTGGGCTACCTCAACTACATCCGCCGCTTCCGCAAGTACGAGCTCGGCGCCTCGGTGCTGGCGCTCGGCTACGCCGCCATCTCGTCGATGGACGTGCGCCGCGCCTCGCGCCAGCCGCTCGAGCAGCTCGCCCACGCGCTCAACGCCTCGACGGCGCTGGGCGGCCGCGACCGTCACTCGATGATCTACCTCGAAGCCTGCCGCGGCCCGTCCGTGGTGGCGATCACGCACGATGTCGGCACGCGCGTGCCGATGGCGAGCACGGCGATGGGCCGCGCCTATCTCTTCTCGCTGCCCGACGTCGACCGCAACAAGCAGATCGATGCGATCCGCCGCCGCTGGCGCGACGACTGGACCAAGGTGAAGACCGGCCTCGAGCGCTCGTTCAAGGAGATGACCGACCGCGGCTTCTGCGTCACCTGGGGCGAGTGGCTGCCCGAGCTCTGCGGCGTCGGCGCCCCGCTGCGCAACTCCGACGGCACGGCCGCCTACGCGGTCAACGCCTCGGCGCCGATCTACCAGATCAGCCGCGACCGCCTCGAAGCCGACTGGGGCCCGCGCCTGGTCAAGGTCGCGCGCGACATCCGCACCGGCATGGCGGCGCAGCCGTCGATGTCGACGCAAGGCGCGCCGGTCCGTCCGGCCCTGAGCAACGGCACCGGCAACGGCCACCGCGCTCCGATGTCGGCGATGGCGCGCCGCTAAGGCGCGCCCTCTCCTCTTCGTCGATTTCCAGACATGGCTATCCAACGACCGGCCGACGCTCGGCCGGTCGCTCCTTATGAGTTCCGCGGCTTCAACGGCCTGATCGGCCACGAGGTCGTGGCGTGGCGCGCCGGCTTCGTCGAGATGCGCCTCAAGGTGCGACCCGAGCTCTGCAACGCCAACGGCCTGCTGCACGGCGGCGTGCTGATGACATTGCTCGACTCGGCGAGCGGCTTCGCCTGCACCTTCAACGAGACGGCGACGGCGCGGCGCCTCTCGGTGACGCTCGCCTTCACCACGCAGTTCATCAAGGCGGCCCGCGAAGGCGACGTGCTCAAGATCCTCGGCGCCTGGCGGCCCTCGACCAGCCAGAGCACCTTCGCCGCCGAGACCGAGATCTACGATCAGAACGGCGACCTGATCGCCACCGGCGCCGGCACGTTCCGTTACCTCAAGGGCGAGCGCAGCGACGGGACGCTGGCCTTCATCGATCAAAAAGAGAAAGCGGCCGACTAGGCCTTCGAGCTGAGCTTGTAGCGCAGCCACATCGTGCCGCCCTCCAGCACCTCGTGGCTGGCGAGCGTCATGCTCTCGATCGGCGCGGGGCCGAGATCGGTGTCGCCGGAGTTGAAGACGATCGGTCCGCCCGTGCTGCCGTCGATCACCGGGCAGATCACGAGGCTGAGCTCGTCGATCAGGCCGGCCCGCAGCAGCGCGCCGTTCGCCCCGCCTCCGCCTTCCAGCATGATGCGCTCGATGCCGAGCTCGCGGTTCAGCGTCTCGAGCGCCGCCGCGAGGTCGATCTCCGTCTTGCCGGCGAAGATGTAGGATACACCGTCGGCGCGCAGCCCGGCGAGATGCCGGTCGGGCACCGCTTCCGTCAGGATCACCAGGATCGGGTCCCCGCCGATATCCTTGCGCGCCCACACCGCCTTGCCGTGCGCGTCGAGGAAGATGCCCCACGACGTTTTTGGATTCTCCTTGGCCTCGCGCTGCGCGAACCAGTTCTCGCGAGGCAGGACCTGATCGGTCGGCGGATAGTGCGCTTCCTTGCCCTTGGCGAACTCCTGCGCGGTGACGCGGCCGCACAGCCACGAGCCGCCGCCCATCTGGTCGTGCAGCTTCTCGAACAGGTTGGGCACGACATTGGCCTTGGGCCGCCAGCGGCTTCCCCAGATCCGGCCGTCGACGCTGCTGACCATGTGGCAAAGAACATACGGCTTCATGCGCCGCATCCTAGCCGAACGTGTCGAGATCAGCCGAGCGGAATGCGCGCCACGTGCCGATGCGTGGTCTGGCCGATCAGGCTGTGCACCAGCACGACCTCACGGGCAGTCCAGCCGATCCGCTCGACGTCATGTTCTTCAACATGTTTGCCGTCGCGGAGTAGCGTGAGGTGCGGCGTGAAGCGGCGCGCCGGCCGCGGCGTCGGGTCGAGCGCGTCGCCCAGGCGCTGGTGTAGCACTTGGAGACCGATCGTGGTCTCGTCGCCGGACAGCACGAAGGCACCGTTTCGGAAGCTCAGCACGCGGTCGAAGTCGACGCGGAAGGCCGGCATGGCGAGCGTCGACGCCCGCTCCGCCAGAAGCTCGATCGCCCCTGAGAGCGAGAGGTCCGCCTTCTCCTCGGCGACATGCAGCGTCACATGGAAATGCTCCGGCCTGAGCAGCCGGCCGGTCAGGCCGTGTTCCCGGCGCCAACGCTCTGCCCGCTCATGAATACCGGCTGCCGTCTCCTCGTCGGGCAGGACAGCGAAGAACAGGCGGTCCGTGGTGGGTCGGCCGACTGGACGCAGTCCGGCGTGATGCCGGCGAAGGCGCTGGGCGGCAACGCGGGAGACGCTGTGATTGCCGAGCCCGGGCAGATCGCGCTGATCACCGAACACCTCGACCGCC
>SCVT01000550.1 GCA_004296815.1 Reyranella sp.
ACAACCGGTTCGCACGGGAGTTCGCCGCCGACGTCGACGAACTGATGGCCGTGCTCGTGCCCTCTGCGCGCTATCGCAAGGGGCATTGCGCCTATGGCCGGTTCACGGTGCCGCAGCCGCACGGCCTGCACACCGACCATAGCCTCGAGGATCCGGCGGCCGGGGGCGAGCCGATCTGCATCGCCCGGATCAGGACGCTCGGCACGCACTACATCTCGGGCGACTACCGGGCGCACGATCCTGCGATGCAGAGCATGCTCAAGGCGCTGCGCTACTGGATCACCGTCCCCGAAGGGCAGCCGGACGCGATCTTCGACGAGCTGTTACAGCGCGGGACGCTGAAGACCATCCCGGTTGATCACGTCATGCTGATGGTCGCCGGCAACGGCTCCGAGAGCGCGCAGGTCACGCAGCACATCGCGGCCCGACCGCCGGTGGCTGGGCTGCATTCGGCGTTCTTTCAAAGACAGTATCGACTGGACCTGCAGCCCAGCCGGTGAGCGACAGGACATTGCAAAGCAATGTCCGAAAGCGTCGAAGACTGTTTCCCGCGACTCTATCGCTCGCTGAGCGGCGGGAACTTCCACTTGCCGTTGCGGATCGGCAGCGAGCTGCCGTCGTCGACGCCGACCTCGTCGGCGATGCGCTCGTTCAGCACCTTGTTGAGCGCCAGGATCAGCTCGCCGTTCTTCCGCGTGTCGAGCGCAAGGTTGTTCATCTCCTCGGGATCGGCCTGCAGGTCGTAGACCTCGAGGTCGTTTTTCGCGAGAAGCTCTTCCATCGTCGTCGGCGTGTTGAACGCGATCGGCGAGAAATAGCGCGCGAAGCGGTAGCGGCCGTCCCAGATGCTGCGGATCGCCGCGCGGTTCCTGAAGTCCGGCGGATGGTCCTTCAGCAACGCCTCCTGCTGCTCCGGCGGCTTGGCGCGGAACTGGCGCGTGTCGATCGTCATCGCCGCCCACTTGGGGTCCGAGTAGGAGAGCATGTCGAAGTTGAACAGCGAGGCCGGCCGCACCGCCTTCACGTCGGCGGCTTCCGGATTGCGCAGCAGGCCGGAGAAGTCCTTGCCGCGCAGGCCGTCCGCAGCACGCGCGCGTGACGCGGCGTCCTTGCCGGTCAGCGCCAGGATCGTGGGCGTGAGGTCGAGCTGCGAGGTCAGCGCCTTGCACTCCTTGCCGCCCGGAAGCGCGGGATGGACGATCATCAGTGGCAGGTGGTTCTGCTGATGGTAGGTCGTGGTGCCCTTGCCGCGCATCTGGTGGCTGCCGCCCAGCTCGCCATGGTCGGCGGTAAACACGACGATCGTCTTCTCGGCCATGCCGTTGTCTTCGAGGGCCTTCATGAGGCGCGCGACCTTCACGTCGCAGTCTCGGATGGCGTTGAAGTAGTAGTTGCGCAGCGCCCGCCAGCGCCGGTCCTCGTCGGGCCAGGTGCCGACCAGGAGGTCGATCGACTGCTGGTAGAGCGCATGCGCCCTGGGCCGGCCCGGCGCATCGAACGGCTGGTGGCGGCTCGCGGGCAGCGGGACGCTGTCCCAGGTCGCGCGGTAGAGCTCGTCGTCCGGCGCGCGCGCGATGCCGAGCGCATGGCGCTTGCCCTGGATGTTCTCGGAGCCCTCGTCGGAGTCGAAATACATCGTGTCGTGCGGATTCACGAAGTTCACCGCGAGGTACCAGGGCTGCCCCTTGGTCCTGAGCGTCTGCGCCTC
>SCVT01000551.1 GCA_004296815.1 Reyranella sp.
CCAGATGATGCGGCTTTCGCTGACCTCGAGGTTGAACAGCGTCATGTCCCAGAGCGACAGCGCCGACAGCGCGAACCCCAGCGCGATCAGAACCCGCGCATCGATGCGGCCGATCAGGCGCGCGACCAACAGCATGGAGACCATCATGCCGGCGCCGCGCGGCGCCAGCACGATTCCGGTGGTGAACACAGGATAGCCCATGAGCTGCTGCAGGAAGGGCGGCATCAGGGTCGCCGACACGATCAGCAACAGCCCGGCCAGGGCGGTGAAGCATAGGCCGACGCAGAGATTGCGGTCGCGGAAGAGATCGCGCGACAGGAACGGCTGACGGTCGGTCAGCATGTGGATCAGGAACATCGCGAAGGCCACGCCGGCGATCAGCGTCTCGCCGATGATCTCGACCGAATCGAACCAGTCGAGCATGTGGCCGCGGTCGAGCATGAGCTGGAACGAACCGATGGCGACCGCGAGCAAGGTGAAGCCCAGCAGGTCGAAGCGCCGCGGGCCGGTATGGGCGCTGTCGCGCACCAGCGCCAGGATGCCCAAGGTGCAGAGGATGCCGACCGGCAGGTTGACGTAGAACACCCAGCGCCACGAGAACTCGTCGGTCAGCCAGCCGCCGAGCGAGGGGCCCGCGATCGGGCCGAGCATCGTTCCGACGCCCCACATCGCCATCGCCTTGCCCTGCTCCTCGCGCGGGTAGGTGTCCATCATGATGGCCTGCGACACCGGCACGAGGGCGGCGCCGAAGCCGCCCTGCAGGGCGCGGAACAGCACGAGCTGGTCGAGCGACTGGGCGGCGCCACACAGCATCGAGACGATGGTGAAGCCCACGACGCAGGTCGCGAGCGTGCGGCGAAGGCCAAAGCGCATGGCGCAGAATCCGGCGAGCGGCGTCATGATGGCAGAAGCCACGATATAGGACGTGACCACCCACGAGACCTGCTCCTGCGTCGCCGACAGCGATCCCTGGATCGACGGCAACGCCACGTTGGCGATGGTGCCGTCGAGCGCATGCATGATGGTCGCGGCCATCACGGTGAAGGTGATGAGACGTCGGCGGCGCAGCACCGACGGGTCGACGGTCGGCGCCATCCGCCTAGGGCCGGGGCGTCGCCGACGCGCTCGAAAGGCCGAGCGACTTCGCGACCGACGTCAGCAGACCGTCGAACGAACGCGTGTGGCCGGTGTCGATCTCGACGGTCGTGCTCATGCCGACGCGCAGCGGCGGATCGCCCTCCCGGCAGTTGACCGCGACGCGCACGGGAATGCGCTGCACCACCTTGACCCAATTGCCGCTGGCGTTCTGCGGCGGCAGCACGGCGAACTCCGCGCCGGTCGCCTGCGAGATGCTCTGCACTGTGCCGGTGCACTGGGCGTCGGGATAGGTGTCGACATGGATGATGGCCTTCTGGCCGGGTCGCACGCGCGTGAGCTCGGTCTCCTTGAAGTTGGCCTCGATCCAGAGGTCGGTGTCGGCGACCACGACC
>SCVT01000552.1 GCA_004296815.1 Reyranella sp.
GAAACTAAAGGCCAGGGGGTTATCCCGCAAGGCAAGCGCGGCCTATTTCTCGTAGGTTCGCGCCGTACCGCGGTTAAGCCTCATTCGACGAGGCGGATCGCGGCCTCGACGGTCATCTTGGCGTCGCCGAATCCGACCCGTCTGCCGCTCACCGGCGCGGCGTCGCGATAGTCGAGGCCGCGATCCGCCTCGTCGAATGAGGCTTAACCGCGGTACGGCGCGAACCTACGAGAAATAGGCCGCGCTTGCCTTGCGGGATAACCCCCTGGCCTTTAGTTTCGCGCCCGTTTGCCTCATGAAAGGAAGCATCGAGTTATGGCTTTCATCGCCGACCGTCTTGGCCGCATCAAGCCCTCTCCCACGAACGCCGCTCAGGGCAAGTTCCTGGAGATGAAAGCGGCGGGCAAAGACGTGATCGGGCTGGCCGCCGGCGAGCCGGACTTCCCGACGCCCGACCACATCAAGGAAGCGGCGATCAAGGCCATTCACGAAAACGACACCAAGTACACCGTCGTTGCGGGCACGCCCGCGCTGCGCCAGGCGATCGTCGCCAAGATGAAGCGCGACCACGGCCTCGACTACAAGCCGTCGCAGACCGTCGTCACGTCGGGCGGCAAGCAGATCATCTTCAACGCCATGCTCGCCACGCTCAACCCGGGCGACGAGGTGATCATTCCGGCGCCGTATTGGGTTTCCTACCCGGAGATGGTGATGTTCGGCGACGGCACGCCCGTCATCGTGAACTGTCCGGAGTCGACCGGCTTCAAGCTGACGCCGGAAGCGCTGGAGCGCGCGATCACGCCGAAGACCAAGTGGCTGATCCTGAACTCGCCGAGCAACCCGACCGGCGCGGCCTACACCAAGGCCGACCTGCGGGGCCTCTGCGACGTGCTGCTGAAGCACCCGCAGGTCTATGTGCTGACCGACGACATGTACGAGAAGCTCGTCTACGACGACTTCGTGTTTGCGACGCCGGCCGAGGTCGAGCCCAAGCTGTACGAGCGCACACTGACCATGAACGGCGTGTCGAAGGCCTACAACATGACGGGCTGGCGCATCGGCTATGCCGCCGGACCGCAGGCGCTGATCAACGCCATGATCACCGTGCAGTCGCAGAGCACCTCGAACGCCAGTTCGATCAGCCAGGCGGCCGCGGTCGCTGCACTGAACGGGCCGACCGACTTCATCCCGAAGAATGTCGCGGTGTTCAAGCAGCGCCGCGACCTGATCGTGTCGATGCTGAACCAGACCAAGGGCCTCAAGTGCCCGCGGCCCGAGGGCGCCTTCTACGTCTACCCGTCCTGCGCCGGCACGATCGGCAAGAAGACCCCGGACGGGAAGACCATCAAGGACGACACCGACTTCGTGAACTACCTGCTCGAAGCGGAAGGCCTGTCGGTCGTGCAGGGCTCGGCGTTCGGTCAGGGTCCGGCGTTCCGCATCTCCTATGCGACGGCGACGGATCTTCTCGAAGAGGCCGGCCGCCGAATCCAGCGCGCCTGTGCAGCACTTACGTAAAGGCTGCTGACCTATTTTCATCCCCGCCCGTCGTTTGACTCGGATGGGCGGGGGTGAAACGATTTTCATGACAAGTGGGCTTCGCTCCGTCCGGAACGTTCGGTAGCGCTTCCTCTATCCGCGACTTTCGTCCGGAGCTTCTGCGCTTTTTTTGCGAAGAAGGAGGACGTTGTCATGGCCGATCTCAATACGGAAACCATCACCGGCGGCAGACCAGGCAGCGGCGCGCATCGCGTGGTGGCGCTGTGCGGGCCGTACCTCTCGGGCAAGACCAGCCTGCTCGAAAGCATCCTCTACGCTACCGGGGCCATCGGCCGGCGCGGCTCGACGCGCGCGGGCACCTCGATCGGCGACGGTGCCACCGAAGCGCGCAAGCGCGGCATGGGCACCGAAATCAATGTCGCTTCCGTCGACTATCTCGGGGACCAGTGGACCTTCCTCGACGTTCCGGGCTCCATCGAATTCCAGCATGATGCCTTCGCGGCGCTGGCAGTTTGCGACACGGCCGTCCTGGTATGCGAGCCCTCGCCCGAACGCGTCGTCTCGCTCACGCCGCTGCTGAAGTACATCGAAGACCGCCACATCCCGCATATCATCTTCGTCAACAAGATCGATTCGGCCGAGGTCCGCGTGCGCGACATGCTCGCGGCGCTGCAGGCCATCTCTACGCGCAAGCTGCTGTTGCGTCAGGTGCCGATCCGTCGCGCCGCCACCGACGGCAGCGAGGAGACCGTGGGTTACGTCGATCTCGTGAGCGAGCGCGCCTATCGCTATAAGACGAGCGGCGCCTCCGACCTGATCGAGATGCCGGCCGAGATCCTGCCGCGCGAGGCCGAAGCGCGCCGCGAGATGCTCGAGACCCTCTCGGAGTTCGACGACACGCTGCTCGAGCAGCTCATCGAAGACGTCGCGCCGGAGAAGTCGCTGATCTACCGTGACCTGCACGACGAGTTCGGCGCCGACCAGATCGCGCCGGTGCTGCTGGGCGCGGGCGACCGAGAGAACGGTGTCCGGCGCCTCCTGAAGGCGCTGCGCCACGACACGCCTTTCGTCGACGTCACCGCCAAGCGCCGCTCCCTGTCCTCCAACGGAGTTGCGATGGCGGAATGCTTCAAGGTCCTGCACCAAAGCCACGCCGGCAAGCTGTCGCTCTGCCGTGTCTGGTCGGGCACGCTGAGCGAGGGCCAGTCGCTCGGCGGCCAGCGAGTCGGCAGCTTGCTGCGCCCCTTCGGCCAACGCCTCGACAAGATCACGGAAGCCAAGGCCGGCGAGATCGTTGCCCTGGCCAAGGTCGAGGCGCTCTCGTCGGGACAGACGCTGGCCGCCAGCGGAATCTCGGCGTCCGCGGACTTTCCCACGGCCGATCCGCCGGTCTTCGCGTTGGCCCTCGCCGCCAAGAACCGCAACGACGAGGTCAAGCTCTCCGGCGCATTGCACAAAATCGTCGAGGAGGATCCGTCGCTCGCCTTCGAGGCACGTGGCGAGACCCATGAGCTGTTGATCAAGGGCCAGGGCGAAATGCACCTCAAGGTCGCGGTCGACAAGCTCGCCGGTCGCTACAACGTCGCGGTCGATACGGTCGCGACGCGTGTCGCCTATCGCGAGACGATCCAGGCGGGCACCCAGCAGCACGCGCGCTACAAGCGCCAGACCGGTGGCCACGGCCAGTTCGCCGACATCAAGGTCGAGATCAAGCCGCTGCCGCGCGGCTCGGGCTTCCGCTTCGTCGACAAGATCGTGGGTGGTGTCGTGCCGCGCAACTTCATCCCGGCCGT
>SCVT01000553.1 GCA_004296815.1 Reyranella sp.
CGCCGCTCTCGACTGCGCTCTCGGTGCTCGGCATGCCGGGCATGACGGCGTGGTGGGGGCTAATGGAGATCGGCAAGCCCAAGGCTGGCGAGACCGTCGTGGTATCCGCGGCGTCGGGCGCCGTGGGCTCCGTCGTCGGTCAGCTCGCCAAGCTCCGCGGCTGCCGTGCGGTCGGCATCGCCGGTGGCAAGGACAAGTGCGACTACGTGGTGAAGGAGCTCGGCTTCGACGCCTGCGTCGACTATCGCGAGGCCGGCGCCAACCTGTTCAAGGAGCTGCGCACCGCCGCGCCCAAGGGCATCGACATCTATTTCGAGAATGTCGGCGGTGCGGTGCAGGCGGCTGTCGTGCCGCAGCTCAACGACTTCGCGCGCGTGCCGCTCTGCGGCTTGATCTCATCGTACAACGAGATGCAGATGAACCCCGGTCCCGACTGGCGAATGCTCCTGATCAAGCGCGCCACGGTCACGGGCTTCATCGTGTCGGATCACTTCGGCCAGATGGAGGGCTTCTGGAAGGAAGTGCCGGCCGCGGTGAGGGCCGGCAAGATCAAGTATCGCGAGGACATCGTGAAGGGCATCGAGAACGCGCCCGAGGCCTTCATGGGTCTGCTCAAGGGCCGCAACTTCGGCAAGCTGCTGGTGCAGGTCTCCGACGATCCGACCCGGAAATAGCTAAGCGCGCTTCTTCAGCGCCAGCCCCATCGTGATCCAACCTGACCCGATGAAGATCAGGTCGATGCCGAGGAACAGGCCCAGCACGAAGAGGCTGGAGGCCGGCCACTGGGCGACGATCATCACGCCCAGCAGGATGCTGACGGCGCCGGAAAAGGCGACCCAGCCCCACGGCTTGCCGGCCTCGCGCATCTGGTAGGCGAGGAAGCCGCGCATCACGCCGCCCAGGACCAGGGCGAAGCCCAGCATCAGGGTGAGGATGGTCGCCGCCTGCAGCGGATGAATGATGGCGATGACGCCGGCCGCGACGTAGAGCACGCCGAGCAGCAGCCACAGCAGGAACTTGCCCCATTCCTTGACGCCGAAGGCGGCGATGATCTCGGCCGCGCCGCCCATGATCATCATGATGCCGACGATCATCACGGCCGAGGCCGTGGCGGCGACGACGCTGCCCAGGGCGACGATGCCCGCGAGGAGGAACACGACGCCGAGGGCGACGATCCAGCCCCACTTGGCGCGCAACGCCTTCAATCCGTCGGCGAGCGCCGGCGGCAGCGGATCGTTTGTCTGGGACATGCCCGTCTCCTTCACAGCGGAATGGACACTGTCAGGATACACCCTGCCGTTGGCAGTGTCGCGACTAGTATGGGACACTCTCGCGACACAGAAATGCAGGAAGCGATGAACGAACCGAAGAAAGAAGCGGCCCCGCCGCGCCCCGCGACCACCGTGCTGCTGCTGCGGCCCTCGAAGAAGGGCGACGCCGCGTCGCCGCTCGAAGTGTTCATGGTCGTGCGGCACCACCAGATCGATTCGTTCTCCGGCGCGATCGTCTTCCCCGGCGGCAAGCTCGAGGAGGCCGATGGCTCGGCGTCGTTGCGCGGCCGCTGCGGCGGCGCCGACAAGATCGGCGATGCCGAACTGAAGTTCCGCGTTGCCGGCGTGCGCGAGGCGTTCGAGGAGTGCGGCGTCCTGCTGGCGCGCAAGCGTGGCCAGCGCGCGCTGATCGCGGCCGCCGACCTCAAGGGCATCGAGCAGCGTTGGCGTGCCAAGCTCGCCAAGGACGAGGCGAGCATCGTCGACATGGTCGAGGCCGAGGATCTCGAGATCGCGACCGACCTGATGACGCCCTATGCCCACTGGATCACGCCGACCTTCGTGCCCAAGCGCTTCGACACCTGGTTCTTCCTCGCCGAGGCGCCGGAAGACCAGGTCGCGCTGCACGACGGATCGGAGTCGACCGATTCGGTGTGGATCGGCGCGCAGGAGGCGATCGACGAAGCCAAGGCGGGCAAGCGCACGCTCGTGCACGCGACGCAGAAGAACCTCGAGCTGCTGGCCGAGGGCAAGACCGTCGCGGGTGCGATCGCCGCCGCGAGCGCCCGCAAGATCGTCACCGTTCAGCCGTGGGTCGAGGTGAAGGACGGCAAGCGCTTCCTGCACATCCCCGAGGGCGCGGGCTATCGC
>SCVT01000061.1 GCA_004296815.1 Reyranella sp.
GACAAGTTTGCCGAGGCACTTGCCGGCGCCAAGCGCGAGGCCAAGGCCGCCTTCGCCGACGACCATGTGCTGGTCGAGAAGTATCTCACGCGGCCGCGCCACATCGAGATCCAGGTCTTCGCTGACGGCCATGGCGGCTGCCTCTATCTCTTCGAGCGCGACTGCTCGATCCAGCGCCGCCACCAGAAGGTGATCGAGGAGGCGCCGGCGCCGAACATGGAGCCGGCGCGCCGCAAGGCGATGGGTGAGGCGGCGGTCGCGGCGGCTCGCGCGATCGGCTACCGAGGTGCCGGTACGGTCGAGTTCATCGCCGACCAGGATGGCACGTTCTTCTTCATGGAGATGAACACCCGCCTGCAGGTCGAGCATCCGGTGACCGAGATGATCACGGGGCAGGACCTGGTCGAGTGGCAGCTCGTGGTCGCGGCCGGCGGGAAGATGCCGCTGGCGCAGGAACAGCTGCGCATCGACGGCCACGCGGTCGAGGTCCGGCTCTATGCCGAGGACCC
The DNA here is from genome assembly GCA_004296815.1 of Reyranella sp. Classification (GTDB taxonomy): domain Bacteria; phylum Pseudomonadota; class Alphaproteobacteria; order Reyranellales; family Reyranellaceae; genus Reyranella. The sequence goes on from SCVT01000061.1 coordinate 510, forward strand.
GGCGCGCAACTTCCTGCCCTCGACCGGCACGCTGGTGCATCTCCGGCTGCCGGAGGAGGGCGCGCATGTGCGCGTCGACACCGGCGTGCGCCAGGGCGATACGGTGACGCCGTTCTACGATCCGATGATCGCCAAGGTGATCGTGCACGACCGCGACCGCACGTCGGCGATGCGGCGCATGGCGGCGCTGATGGGCGAGACCGAGGTGGTGGGCGTCACGACCAACGCGGCGCTGCTGAAGGCGCTGTGCGCGCATCCCGCCTTCGTGGGCGGCGAGGTCGACACCGGCTTCATCGAACGCCATCGCGACAGCCTGTTCCCCAAGCCCGAGCCCGCGGCCGATCGCATCTTCGCGGTGGCGACGCTGGCGCGCCTGGTGGAGTGGCAGGACGCGAAGCCCGCCGTGGGCGATCCTTGGTCGCCGTGGAACCAACAGAACGGCTTCCGCCTGCTCGACGAGGGCCATGACGAGGTGCGCTGGAAGGACGGCGAGCGCGAGGTCGCGGTGATCGCGCGGCGCCAGCGTGCCGGCGGCCTTCGGCTGGAGCTGCCGGGCGGCGCGCAGGAGGCGAGCATGCGGCGGCTCGACGATGGACGGCTGGCGATCGGGCTGGGCGGCGACACGTTCACCGCGACCGCTGTGCGTCGCGCAGCCAACGACGGCGGCATCGACTATTCCGTGTTCGTCGACGGCGGCAGCCGGCGGCTGCGGCTGGTCGATCCGCTCGACGTCACGCAGTACGAGGCGACGGCCTCGGCCGACGCCGCCGTGCGCGCGCCGCTGCCGGGCAAGATCATCGATCTTCGCGTCAAGGCGGGCGACTCCGTCAGTAAGGGCCAGGCGCTGCTGGTGCTCGAGGCGATGAAAATGGAGCACACGCTGGCGGCCCCGGCCGACGGCAAGGTGAAGAGCGTGCGCTACGCCGTGGGCGAGCAGGTGGCCGAGGGCGCCGAGCTGGTCGAGTTCGAATGAGCGTCCTGCCATCGGCGTTACTGGGCGGCTGGCGGCTCGTGAGCTGGTCGTTCGTCTATGAGGACGGAAGGCCGCCGGAATTTCCGATGGGCCCTGACGCCGGGGGCTACATCCTCTACACGCCGCAGGGCCAGGTGAGCGCCACCATCATGCGCGCCGACGCAAGCGACTGCTTCGCCTATGCCGGAAGCTACGAGATCGCGGACGGCACGGTGTTCCACACGATCGAGATCTCGACCAACAAGGCGCTGATCGGCGTGCGCTCGACGCGCCACATCAGGATGGACGGCGAGCAGCTCACGCTCTCCGGGCCGGACTTCACGCCCGGCACGAAGAGATCGCAGCAGATCGTCTGGCGCCGCGCCTAGCTATTTCTTCCCGCTGCTCAGCACGGCGTTCAGGATGATGGCGCCGAAGGTCGCCGTGCCGATGCCGCCCATTGCGAAGTCGCCGAACTTCAGGGTGAAGTCGCCGGTGCCCAGCACCAGCGTGATGGCGGCTACGATCAGGTTGCGGCTGTCGGTGAAGTCGACCTTGTTGTCGACCCAGATCTTAGCGCCGGCGATGGCGATCAGGCCGAACACCACGATGCTGACGCCGCCCATCACCGGGAGCGGGATGGTGTGGATCAGCGCGCCGAACTTCGGCGAGAAGCCCAGCAGGATGGCGACCAGGCCCGCGACCACGAACAGCGCGGTCGAGTAGATGCGGGTGGCGGCCATGACGCCGATATTCTCCGCGTAGGTCGTCATGCCGGTGCCGCCGACGCCGCCGGAGACCATCGTGGCGACGCCGTCGCCCAGGAATGCTCGCCCGATATGCGGGTCCATGTTGCGGCCGGTCATGGCGCCGACGGCCTTCAGGTGGCCGAGGTTCTCCGCCACCAGGATCAGCGCCACCGGCGCGATCAGGATGATGGCCTTGGCGTCGAAGGCCGGCGCACTGAAGTTCGGCACGCCGAACCAGGCGGCGTTGGCGAGCACGGCGCCGCTCACCGGCTTGCCCCAGCCCAGGCCATTGGTCAGGACCGCGTAAATGATCGTGGCCACGATCAGGCCGACCAGGATCAGGAGCCGTCGCGTCATGCCGCGGGTGAACACCGCAACCAGGGCGATGCTCAGGAAGGTGAGCGCCTGGATCCAGGAGTCGAACGAGGTCGGCGCCATGTTCTTGATCGGAATGGAAGCGAGGTTGAGGCCGATCACGGCGACCACCGCGCCTGTAACGACCGGCGGCATCAGCCGCTCGACCCAGCCGGTACCGGTCGACATCACGATCAGGCCGATCACCGCATAGAGCGCGCCGCAGACGATGATGCCACCCAGCGCCAGCGGAATGTTGCCGTTGGCGCCCTGTCCCGCGTAGCCGGTGGCGGCGGCCACGACCGAGATGAAGGCAAAGGAGGAGCCGAGATAGCTCGGCACCTTGCCGCCGACGAAGAGGAAGAAGATCAGCGTGCCGACGCCGCTCATCAGGATGGCGACGTTGGTGTCGAAGCCCATCAGGAGGGGGCCGAGCACCGTGGCGCCGAACATGGCGACCACGTGCTGGATGCCGAGCGCGACTGTCTGCGGCCACGGCAGCCGCTCGTCCGGCGCGACGACAATGCCCTCGGCCGGCTGCTTCTCCGTCCAGTTGAACATGCTCTCCCCCGCGGTGGATCAGACCTCCCGCAACCCTCCCCCTATGACGGGGGAGGGGGAAGGAGAAATCAGTCCACAACCTTGCGGTAGAGATGCCAGGTCGCGTGCCCGAGCACCGGCAGCACGATGGCGAGGCCGACCAGCAGCGGGATGGCGCCGAGCACCAGCATGCCCGCCACGATCAGGCCCCACATCGCCATCGGGCCGGGGTTCATCGCGACCGCACGAACCGACGTGGCGATCGCCGTGCCGACACCGGCGCGGCGGTCGAGCAGCATCGGGAAGGAGACGACGCCGATCACCAGCACGACGAGGGCGAACAGGAAGCCGACGCCGATGCCGACGCCCGTCATCGTCCAGCCCGCCGGCGTGGTGAGCGCGTCGCGCACGAAGGCGACGGCCGAGACCGGCGCATCGGGCCCGAGCGTCACGGTGTAGATGAAGTTCGCCGTGAACAGCCACAGGCAGAAGATCGCGAACAGCAACAGGCCCATCACCAGGATCGAGCCGATCGCCGGCGAACGCACGACGGTGAAGGCGTCGGTCCAGCTCGTCTCGAGCCCCTGCTCGCGGCGGCGGCTGATCTCGTAGAGGCCGACGCCGAACAGCGGTGCGACCAGCGCGAATCCGGCGATCATCGGGAAGACGAGCGCCAGCATCCCGTAGTCGAAGGCCATGCGGGAGATCACCAGGCCGGCGATGGGATAAAGCAGGCAGAGGAAGACGACGTCGGTGCGGCAGGCGCCGAAATCGCGGAAGCCCTTGGCGAGCGCGTCGCCGATGTCGGCGGCGCCGATGCGCCGGACGACCGGCGGACTCGCCGCGCGATCCTCCCACGCACCGTCCATGGTATGGGCCGCCGAGCCGACGGCCTGACCGGTTTGCTTCAGATGTTCCCATCCCCACTCGAGGGGATTGCGGACGTGGTTCTGCATGGCCATGACTGCCTCCTGCGAACGAAAGTCCGTAGGTCGCGGTCCGTTGTCGCGATCACGACAGCGCCGCGATCCACCACTCGCAGGACTCTACGCCGGTTGCGACAGGTTGTCGCTCCCCTTCGCGTGCGGTGCGAAGGGCTTCTCGCTAGTGCGAGATCAGGCGGCGAACTTCAGGTACTGGGCCACGAAATCGCAGCCGACGCTCTTGGAATAGGCGTCGATCAGCTTCCTGGTGATCGGACCGGGCGCCTTGCCGTCGCCGACCGGAGCGCCGTTGAAGTTCCTCACCGGCAGGATGCAGAGGCTGGTGGAGGTGAGGAACATCTCCTCGGCATTGGCCGCGTCGAACATGTCGATGTCGCCCGGCGTGCAGGCGACGCCGATCTGCTTGGCCATGTCCATGGTCATCTGGCGGCTGACGCCCGGCAGCACGTAGCGCTCCGACGGCGTGAAGAGCTGGCCCTCGCGCACGATGAAGATGTTGCTGCCCATGCCTTCGGCAAGGTTGCCGTTCTCGTCGAGCAGGACCGGCCAGGCGTCGGGGTTCAGCGCCTTGATCGGCTTCTCGGCCATGATCATGTTGAGATAGTTGTGCGTCTTGGCGCGCGGCGAGAGCATCGAGGGCGCGATGCGGCGCGCTGTCGTGGTCATCACCTCGGCGCCCTCGCGGTAGAGCTTGCCGCGCTTGGCGAGCGGCAGCGGCGTCATCTCGATCACGACTTGCGGCCCGACATTCTCCCAGCCCTCGTCGCCCACGGCGTCGACGCCGCGGCTGACCCTCTGACCCAGCCACCAGTCGCCGACTTCGGCGCGCAGATGCTCGTTGCGGGCCACGACCTCCTCGCTGTGCGCGATCATCTCCTTCGGCGACAGGCCGGGATCGATCTGCAGGTAGCGCAGCGAACGGTAGAACCGTTCGATATGCTCCTTCAGGCGGAACGGCGCGCCGTTGAAGGTGCGCGTCATGTCGAAGGCGCCGTCGCCGTACTTCCAGCTGCGGTCGCGGAAGGGGATCATCACCTCGTTCTCCGGCACGAACTTGCCGTTGAACCACGCGATGCGCTGGTTGCTGAGCTGCTGGGCCATGACGTGTCTCCTGTTCAGGTGGCTCGAAGTTCGAAGGCGTCGGCACCGGCCGCGACACCGCGTCGGCGGCGGGCCGGAAGGGGACGGGCAGGGGCGATGTTGCCCGTATCGTCGGCGAGGTCGGCCACATAGGTCAGCGCGCGGCCGATATCCTGCTGCATCTCGCGCCCCGCGGTCGCGGCGTCGCGCGCCTGCAGCGCCTCGATGATCCTGAGGCGGCCGGCGGGCCCGCGCGGCGAGGCAACGAAGTCGGGATAGAGCAGGTTCATGTAAGGGCCGGTCTGCAGCCAGAGCCCTTCGATCACGCGCAACAGGGTTGGCTGGCCGGCTGCGGCATAGATGGCGAAGTGGAACTCGCGGACCTTCTGCCGGTCGGTCACGCCGTCGCCGCGGCTGCGGGCGGCGACGATCTCGCGGGCGGCACGACGGATGGCGGCGATCTGGTCGCGGCTCGCCGCCAGCGCTGCCTTCTCGGCGGCCAGGCCCTCGAGCGCCATGCGCATATCGCGCAGCTCAAGCACCTTCGCTCGGGTCATCAGGGGCAGGCGCACGGAACGGTTGGGCTGCATCTCGAAGGCGCCCTCGGCCACCAGCCGGCGCAGCGCCTCGCGCACCGGCGTCAGGCTGACGCCGAGCACACCCGCGACGTAGCGAAAGGTGACCTTCTGTCCCGGCGCAAACCGGCCAGCCGTCAGCGCTTCGCGCAGCGACACGTACACCTGCTGGCGGAGCGAGGTGTCGGCGGGATCGGCGGTGGACGGGGAGCGCGGCATCGGTGGGCCGAGACTAGACCAGGTGGATGGAATTTGTGATCACAAATTTGCATTGCTGGGTCCAGGCACGGCCGATAGGCTCGACTGCCATGCGCTCCTACGCCAAGTCGATCGCCCTTCACGAAAAAGCCCGCAGGAATCTCGCCGGCGGCGTCAGCAGCAACGTCCGGTATGCCAGCGTTCCCGTGCCGCTCTTCTTCGCCCGTGGCGAGGGCGCGCGGCTCTACGACATCGATGGCAACGTCCACATCGACTACGTGCTGGGCAACGGCCCGGCGATCCTGGGACATGCACCGAAGAAGGTGATCGAGGCGGTCGCGGCCTCGCTGGGCGACGGCCAGCTCTTCGCGGCGCAAAACCCGCGCGAGGCCGAGCTCGCCGAACGTTTGTGCGCTCTGCTGCCCGGCGCCGAGGTCGTGCGCTTCTGCACTTCGGGCACCGAGGCGGTGCTGATGGCGATGCGGCTCGCGCGCGCCTTCACCGGCCGCGACAAGATCCTGAAGTTCGAGGGCCACTACCACGGCTGGAGCGACCAGGCCTATATCAGCGCGCGGCCGTCGCTGAACGAGGCAGGACCGGCTGACGCGCCGGTCCCCGTCGCGGGATCACCCGGCATGCCGGCGAGCGTCCTGGACGACGTCGTGGTCTGCGGCTGGAACGACCTCGATCTGCTGGAACAGGCGCTCGCACGTCATCGCGGCGAGATCGCCGCCGTCATCATGGAACCGGTCATGGTGAACGGCGGGGCGGTCGTGCCACGGCCGGGCTATCTGGAAGGTGCGAAGAAACTCTGTCGCGAGCACGGTGCGCTGCTGATCCTCGACGAGGTGATCACCGGCTTCCGCGTCGGCTTGGGCGGCGCGCAGGCGGCGTTCGGCGTGACCGCCGACCTCGGCGTCTATGCCAAGGCGGTGGCGGCGGGCTTTCCGCTCGCCATGGTCGCCGGTCGGCGCGACGTCATGGACACGCTGGTCGATCGCGGTGTGATGCATGGCGGCACCTACAACGGCAACGTCCAGAGCATGGCGGCGGCGCTCGCTGCACTCGATCTCCTGGAAGCGAACGACGGTGCGCTCTACCGCGATCTCGAGTCGCGGGGCCGCGAGTTGATGCAGGGGCTGGACGCGCTCGCGGCGAAGCACGGCCTGCCGATCGTCGTGCAGGGCATGCCGGCGATCTTCCAGACGTTCTTCACCTCGGGACTCGCGCCGACGAACTATCGCGAGGCCGCCGCCTGCGACCGCGATGCGATGCTGGCCTTCCATGCCGCGCTGCAAGAGGAGGGGGTGCGCGTGCAGCAGGCGGGCAAGTGGTTCCTCTCCACGGCGCACGACAGGCCGGTGATCGAGGAGACGCTGGCGGGCGCGGATCGCGCCATGGCAAGGCTGGCGCGCGCCTGAAGAAATCGCGCAAGACCTGCGCGCCGTGATGCAGTATGGGTCCGCATCCCGGAGGCGAAGATGAACTTTCCCAAGACGGTCAGGCTCGTGGAAGTAGGCCCGCGCGACGGGCTGCAGAACGAGGCCAAGCCCGTGCCGGTCGAGGCCAAGATCGCGCTGATCGATGCGCTGTCGGCCGCCGGCCATTCCGCCGTCGAGGCGGGCTCCTTCGTGTCGCCCAAGTGGGTGCCGCAGATGGCCAGCACCGACGAGGTGATGGCCCGCATCAAGCGCAAGCCCGGCGTCTCCTATCCCGTGCTGGTGCCCAACAAGCAGGGCATGAACGGCGCCGTCGAGGCGAAGTGCGAGGAGATCGCGATCTTCACCGCGGCCTCGGAAGCGTTCTGCCGCAAGAACACCAACTGCTCGATCGACGAAAGCTTCGAGCGCTTCGCGCCGGTCATGGAAGCCGCGCAGAAGCACGGCATGAAGGTGCGTGGCTACGTCTCGACCGTGATCGCCTGTCCCTACGACGGCAAGGTGGCGCCCGAGAAGGTGGCCGAGGTTTCCGACCGGCTGTTCCGCATGGGCTGCTACGAGGTCTCGCTCGGCGACACGATCGGCGTCGGCACACCGGGCGAATGCGTCGCCATGATCGACGCGGTCGCGCAGAAGGTGCCGCGGGAAAAGATCGCGGCACATTTCCACGACACCTACGGCCAGTCACTGGCCAACATCCTCGCCGTCATGGAGCGCGGCATCGCGGTGTTCGACACGGCAGTCGCGGGTCTCGGCGGTTGTCCTTATGCCAAGGGCGCGTCGGGCAATGTCGGCACCGAGGACGTGATCTACCTGATGAACGGACTCGGCATCCGCCACGGCGTCGATCTCGATGCCATCGCCAGGGCGGGCCGCGAGATCTGCACGGCGCTCGGCCGCGAGCCTGCCTCCAAGGTCGCACAGGCGCTCAAGGCGAAGCAGGCCGCCTGACCTTGCCGCCGCCGGGCTTCTCGGCAGCGCCGTAGAGGATGGCCGAGATCATCGACCGGTAGCGGGTGTGCAACTCGTCGATCGGGATCGGGGGCACGGCCTGATTGGTGCCGCGCGCGCCGTCGCAAAGGGTCTGCGCCAGCGTGGCGAGATCGGTGCCGGGCCTGACGAGGATCGTGCGGCGCGCCTGCATGTCGGCCAGCAGCTCCGCGACCTGGGCCTGGAAGTCGATCGCCACCGCCACGATGAGGTCGCGGCAGCGCCGGAAGGCCTGGTCGTTGATCTCCAGCGCGTGCGGCGAGCGGGCGAGGCGGCGGCGCGCGTCGCCGTAGCGGACGTTCATCGTCTCGGTGAGGACATCGACGGCGCTGCCGCCGTCCTCCAGCACCTTGCGGCCGGCACCGATTCCCTTGGCGATCGACACGTGGTTGTAGAAGTCGATCCAGTACCGGAAGGCCTCCTCCTTGCTGGAGAAGTGATGATAGAGCGCGCGCCGGCTGAAGCCGCAGAGCTCCGCCAGCCCGCTCATGGTCAGGTGCTCGTAGCCATGGTCGAAAAACGCCTGTCGCAGGCGCTCGGCGAGGCTTTCCGATCCCGAGGGTGACGGCTTGTTCACCCTTCTCATATTGCACATATTTGAGAAATATGAGAAGTCCTTTGTACAGCTCGGCCCCGACAGGTGGGAATGTCCAGACCGCAGCAGAGGGTGACGTCATGGCGATGACGGCAGAGACGCTCCTGGCGCATCCAGGCCTGCGCGCCAGCCTGCGTCAGCAGGCCAGCCTGCTGGCGCAAGCCTACGACGCCAACCCGCGCGTCGGCACCGTCTTCGCCACGCAGCAGCGCTGGCTGATGGCGCATATCGGCCTCGCCCTTGCCTTCCGCGCCGGCACGCCCGGCCGGCCGGGCAACATCAGCAACGCGCAGTTCTTCGATGTCGTCGCCCTGCATGACGTCGCCAGCCGCAACACCGCCGACGCCTTCATCAAGGAGATGGAGAAGTACGGCTACGTGCGCGTCGTCGCCGATCCGTCCGACCGGCGCCGGCGTCCGGTCGAGCCGACCGAACTGAGCGTCGCCGAGATCCACGGCTGGGTCGCCATCCATCTTTCGACCCTGGATCGGCTCGATGATGGCCGCCGCCTGGCGACCTATCTCGACCGGCCGGAGCGGCTTGGGGTCCTGCATCCGCTGATCGCCGACGGACTCCTGTCGTCGCACGGAGTCCGCGCGCCGGAGCGCGCGTTCTCGCTGTTCACTTGGCTCGACAAGGGCGGCCTCGTGATGGAGCGCCTGGTTGCCGGCCTCGAGGAGACGGCGGCCGATGTCGACCGCATCCCGACCGGCGTGATCTCGGTCGCCGCGATGGCGGAGTGGCTGAGGCTTTCGCGCACCCATCTCGCGCGCAAGCTGCACGAGGCCGAGGCGATGGGCAGCATCGGCTGGCAGGGCAGGCGCGGCCATTCGGTGATGTGGGTGTCCCGCGGATTCCTCGACGAGTATGCGCTCGCGCAGGCCGCCAAGCTCACCGTCGTCGACGCGGCCTTCGAGGCGTGCTTCGCCGATGCCGCCGGCCAGGCCGCGCCGACGGCGAAGAATGCTCCCAGTAATAGTTGGCGTTCGGGTGTC
>SCVT01000554.1 GCA_004296815.1 Reyranella sp.
CGTCTCGATCTGGTACGCCGCGACGCGCGACGCGCTGCTGCGTGCCCACGACTGGAACTTCGCTCGCCGTCGCGTCGCGCTCGCCGAGCTCGGCGCGCCCGCCTCGGGATGGGCCTACCGGTTCGCGCTGCCGACTGACTGCCTGCGGCTGCTGCGTCTTGAAAGTGTTGCTCCGGGCCTGCCGTCACCGCGCTTCGAGGTGGCGGGGGATGGCGCAGGCCGCGTGGTGCTCTGCGACGAGCCGTCGCCGCTCGCCGTCTATACCGCGCGCGTCGAGGATCCCGCCCTGTTCGATCCGGCCTTCGCCCAGGCGCTGGTCGATCAGCTTGCCGCCCACGTCGCCTATCCGGTGACGCAGAAGACCGATCTCGCGGTGCGCCTGGCGCAGGCGGCGCGCCTGGCGCTTGCCGACGCAATGGCCGTCGATGCGGGCGAGGCGGGCCGCGACGGGGCGGAGACATTGCCCGACTGGATCGCGGCCAGAGCTTAGGAAATGCGTGCCTGAGAGGGGCGGGCCTGAGATTGTGCGAACATGGGCCGCGCCCCCTGCACCTTGCTGCACCTCGTCGATTCCGCGTGCCCGTTCTATAGTCACCGTGTGCGCGAGGTGCCTTCCCTGGATCTGACGTCGAGTCCGTTTGCCGAGAAGACGCTGAGGTATACCGGCCTCTGCCTGCTGGGCATCGCCGCGGTGACCGCGACGGTCGATCTGTTCGACGATATCCCGATGGGCGGTGCGGATTTCTGGTCGCGGCTGGTCAAGTTCCAGCTCTCGCTGGCGGTCCATTTCTTCACCCTGGCGCTGGTCATCCAGACCATGAACGGCGCCTGGCGCGGCTCCTGGACGCTCGCCGGCCTCGCCATCGTCACGGCGGCGGCGGGTCTCGGCGAGGCCCTCTGGATGATGGCCCTGGGCGGCGTTTCGTTCGCGCCGTCGCCCGCTCTGGCGCGCTTCACCTACGGCATCATGGGCGCCGGCGCCGTCGCCATCATGGGCTCGGCCTTCCTGGTCGGCCTGGCCGAGGCCTTCGACCCGCGCTCGCGGGCCGCCTCGCCGCTCAGGCTTGCCGTGGTGATCGGCCTGGTGGGCGGCGCGGCGCTCACCCTGCTGGTTGGGGCCGCCCTTGGCGCGCGCGGCGGCAGCCATGTCGGCGTCCATCCGCCGGGCGGCGCGGTCGTGCCGTTCCTCGGCTGGTCGCTGGTCGTGGGCGATCTGCGCACGCCCTATTTCTTCGCCCTGCACAGCATGCAGGTCGTACCGCTCTGGGGCTGGCTGGCCGCGCGGCTGTTCGGCGGCGGGATGGCGGTGGCCCTCGTCATCGGCGGCGCGGCGGCCTGGATGGCGTTGACGCTATTCCTGCTCGAGCGCGCCTTGCGCGGCGTGCCGTTGTTCTAGGGCGACACCCCGGCAGCAGGCACGCCTTCACGGCCTGAAGACGTAGGTCCACGAGAAGCGTTCGTTGCCGACGTTCACCGGGATGAAGAGCTTGCGCTCCTGCCGCGCGCCGCAGGTGCCGGAGCGGATGGTGAAGGCCTCGGGGCTGACGCAGATCGGCACCTGGCCGGTCCATTCGCGGCCCGACGCCTTGTCCTGCGCGTAGACGAGATAGGTGCGGTACTGCAGGGGACCCGGCCACAGATAGGCGCAGGCCTGCGGCGGCAGCTTGTACCAGCCCTCCGAAATGATGATCTGGCTGCTGCCGTCGCTGGCGCCGGTCGAGGTCGCCTTCGCTACCTCGATCTCGGTGCCGGCCTGGTTGCAGACACGGAAGCCCTGCTGAGCGCGCTGCTGTGCCGATGCGTCGGTGGCGAACGTGCCGAGAAGCGCGGCGGCCAAAGCAAAACTGGAAAAACGAACGGACATCACGGTGGCGATCCTGCGCTGCCGCGACGCCGCATGCAACGAGGAGACGACCATGCCTGTCCCCATGATCCTGCCGAGCTTCGCGGCGGGCGAGATCTCGCCCGCGCTGCACGGCCGTGTCGACCTCGCCAAGTACCAGGTGGGCCTCGCCACCTGCCTCAACTGGTTTGTCCATCCGTTCGGCGGGGCGAGCACGCGCGCCGGCACCGCCTTCGTGGGCGAGGCGGTCGATGCCGCGGTGCGCTCACGGCTGGTGCCGTTCCAGTTCAGCACGATCGAGACCTACGTGCTGGAGTTCGCGCACCAGAAGATGCGCGTGATCTCAGGCGGTGCCGGAGGCACCGCCGACGACGGTGGCTACGTGCTCGAGACGGCCGTCGCCATCGCGGGCATCACCAACGCCGTGAACGGCCTCGTGACGACGGTGACGCCGCACGGCTTCGCCAACGGCGACCATGTCTGGATCGACGGCGTGCAAGGCATGGCCGAGGTCAACCGCCGCCGCTTCACCGTGATCGGCGCGACCTCGACGTCGTTCCTGCTCGCCGGCACCGACACCTCGATGTGGAACGTCTGGAGCGGAGGCGGGACCGTGGCGCGTCTCTACACACTCGCCACACCATATGCCGCGTCCGATCTCGCGCTGCTGAAGTACGTGCAATCGGCCGACACCATGACGCTCACGCACCCGGGTCATGCGCCGCGCAACCTGACGCGCACCGGGCACACGGCGTGGACCCTGGCCGCGATCACCTTCGCGCCGGGCACGGCGGCGCCGACCGGGCTCGCCGCAACGCCGTCGGCGGCGGGCGGCAACACGTACTTCTACGCGGTCACGGCGGTGAACGACGAGACCGGCGAGGAGAGCCTGCCGGCCTACGTGAACACGGGTGCTGCGAGCGCACCGCTCGGCACGGGCAACGCGGTGACTGTCACCTGGAGTCCGGTGTCCGGCTGCTCGCGCTACAACGTCTACGGCGGCAAGCACGGGCTCTACGGCTTCATCGGCCAGGGCGGCACGGCGTTCGGCGACACCAACTATGCGCCCGACATGTCCGACCAGCCGCCGCAGCAGCGCAATCCCTTCACCGGGACCGGCGACTGGCCGGGCTGCTCGACCTGGCACGACGGCCGGCAGTGGTTCGCGCGCACCGACAAGGGGCCGCAGACCCTGTGGGCGAGCCAATCGGCCAACTTCCGCAACATGAGCGTGTCGGAGCCGACGCGCGATTCGGATGCGATCACGCGCACCATCGCCAGTCGCGAGGTCAACGAGATCCGCTTCCTGCTGAGCCTCAACGCGCTGCTGGTCTTCACCTCGGGGGCGGAGTGGAAATGCTGGGCGGGCAGCCAGTCCGACGTCATCACGCCGGCCAACACGGCGCTGAAGCCGCAAGGCTACTCCGGCATCGCGCACGT
>SCVT01000555.1 GCA_004296815.1 Reyranella sp.
CACAATGCCGACGCCCAGGCTCCCCACATGGAGAGCTCGTCGACGGCATCCAGGATGGACCCGACCGGGTCGCGCACGGGATCGACTGTCCGCTAGGAGCGGCCGAGATCCTTCTTGTACTTGGCGATGATCTCGACGCTCACCGGTCCGGCGCGATCCGTGAAGGCCTTTTCGAGGCCGACCGTCTTCTCGCGCATTTCCTTGAGCATCGCCGGCGGCACCTCGATCATCTCCATGCCGCCCTCGGTGAGGCGCTTGGCGCTCGCCGTGTCGGCATCGACGGAGACCTTCCAGAACTCGGGCTCGAGCTTGGCGGCGACGTCCGTGATGATCTTCTGGTTGGCCGGGGAGATCTTCTTCCAGGTGTCGTTGTTGATCGTGACGATCTGGCTGCTCCAGACATGGTTCGTCCTGTAGAAGTACTTCAGGAACTCCCAGAACTTGCCGTCGACGCCCGAGACCGAGGAGGTCGTCACGCCGACCACCGCGCCGGAGGCCAGCGCCGGCACCGTCTCGCCCCACGGGATCTGCACGGCCGACATGCCGAGCGCGTTCACCATGTCGCCGGCCTGGCGGTCGGGAACGCGGATCTTGAGGCCCTTCAGGCCGTCGAGCTTGTCGGTCTTCACCTTGGCGTGGATGTACTGCGTGGGCCACGGCACGGTGTAGAGGATCGTCTGGTTGAACTTGGTCGCGATCTTGTCGAACTCCGGCCGCGCGTACTTCTGCAGCACCTTGAGCTCGTTGGCGTTGCCGACCAGGAAGGGCACGCCCTCGATGCCGAGCAGCGGCGCGTCGCCGACCTGCTGGATGTTCAGGATGTCGGCCATCGGGACGAGGCCGTCGCGCACCGCGTTGAGCTGCTCGGGGCCCTTGTAGCCCAGCGAGCCGCCGGAATGGACCGTGATCACCACGCCGTTGTTGGTGGCCTTGGCCACTTCCTCGGCGAACTGCTTGGCGTTCTTGGTGTGGAAGTTGCCGTCCGGCCACACCGTGGCGAGATCGAGCTTGGTGCTCGCCTGTGCGTTGACGATCGCCGGCGCAAACATCGCCGCGCCTGCACCCACTTTCAGTGCCGTTCTACGTCCCAGCTTCATCGAAGCCCCCATCGTTAGGATTGACTACCTTCCCCGTACTCGAGCCGCGCTACGCTGCTGCCCTATTCGGCAGCTCTCGGCGGCTTGAATTCATAGACCTTCTCGGCCGTCTCCTCGGAGATCAGCCCGTCGGCAAGATCGTTGGCGACCTGCGTGCGATCGCGCTCCGCGGGCGCGCCGATGCCGCCACCGCCCGGTGTCATGACAATAAGCCGATCGCCTGGCGGGATGAGCTGGAAGCCCTTGCCCTTGAGCGTCTGGCCCGACTTGAGCGCCACGAATCCCGCCTCGCCGTCGCCGCCACCGTCGCGGCCGCGCGCCGGATAGTCGATCCGGTCGAAGGCCGCGAGCAGGTCGAACGGCTCGGCGATGCCGCTTTCGATCTCCATGATCTGGCCGAGGCCACCGCGCGAGCGGCCGGCGCCGCCCGAATCCGGACGGAACTCCTTGCGCCAGAAGATGAGAGGCGTCTGTGTCTCGGCGATCTCGACCGGCGTGCCGCGCACGCCGCTGGGATAGGCGGTGGCCGAGAGCCCGTCCTTGTCCGGTCGCGCGCCGGTGCCGCCGTTCGACGTGATGGCCATGCCGAAGCCGTAGTTGCCACCCTCGCCGCCTGCAACATGGCCGCGGACATTGATGTTCCAGAGGCACGAGGTACCTTCGGCCGGCACGCGATCGGGAATGATCTGGCGCAGGCAGCCGAAGACGACATCCGGCAGCATCTGGCCGATCACATGGCGCGAAGCGACAGCCGTCGGCTTGGGGGCGTTCAGGATGGCGCCGGCGGGCGCCGACACCGTCAGGGGCTCGAGCGATCCGGCATTGTTGGGAATGTGGGTCGCGACCACGCAACCCAGCCCGAACACAGTGTAGGCCGTGGTGTAGGCGTGCGGCACGTTGATGCCGCGCTTCGAGACGCCGGTGGTGCCGGTGTAGTCGACATGGATGCCGCTGTCGGAAACGGTGAGCGCCGCCTTGAGCGTCACCGGCTCGTCGTAGCCGTCGACCGTCATGCTGTTGTGCCAGGTGCCCTTGGGCAGCTTGGCGATCTCGGCCAGAACCGCCTCGCGCGAGCGGGCGATGATGTGGTCGCCGAGCTGATCCAGCGAATCGATGCCGAACTCGTCCATCATCTCGACCAGGCGGCGGGCACCGACGTCGTTGCAGCCGGCCAGCGAGTAGACATCGCCCTCGGTGTCGACCGGCTGGCGCGTGTTGGCGCGGATCATCGCCATCAGCGTCTCGTTCACCTTGCCCTGGTCGAACAGCTTCAGCATCGGGATATAGAGGCCTTCCATGAACACGTCGGTGCCATCGGGACCGAAGCCGATGCCGCCGATGTCCATGAGATGGCTGGTGCAGGAGAACAGCGCCACGAGCTTGCCGTTGCGGAAGCAGGGCGTGGTGATGACGAAGTCGTTGAGGTGGCCGGTGCCCATCCATGGGTCGTTGGTGATGTAGGCATCGCCCGGCTTCATGGTGTCGACCGGGAAGTAGCGCAGGAAATGCTTCACCGACTCGGCCATCGAGTTAACGTGGCCCGGCGTTCCGGTGATGGCCTGGGCCAGCATGCGGCCCTCGAGATCGAAGATGCCGGCCGAGAGGTCGCCCGCCTCGCGCACGATCGGGCTGAAGGCGGTGCGCATCAGGGTCTGCGCCTGCTCCTCGACCACGGCGATCAGGCGGTTCCACATGATCTGCAGGTCGATCAGGCCGACGCTGTTGGACTGGCTCATGAACTGTTCCTTACGCGCCCTTGCGGTCCATGACGATACAGCCGGACGCATCGATATGCGCGGCAAAACTGGCCGAAATGTAGGTCGAGGTCTCGTCCTCGGCGACGATTGCAGGCCCTGCGAAGGCGCTGCCCGGGGGCAGGCTTTCCCGGCGATAAACCGGCACATCGGTGGTCTTGCCGCTGCGGCCGTCGAAAACCGGCCGCCGACCGATGGCTTTCGGCGCCGGCGCGACGCCTGCCTGCCCCTGGACGGGAGGCCGCTTGGACTCGGTCGAGACCTGGACCGACCAACTCAGGAT
>SCVT01000062.1 GCA_004296815.1 Reyranella sp.
GGCGTAGCTCAGGAACACCGCGAGGGCGACGATGATCGCCGCCGCCGCCGAAGCGAGGATGAGGCTGTTGACGGTGTCGCCGATGAAACGATGGTCGGCGACCAGCGCGCCGGAACTCAACGCCAGTTGGGCGAGATGCGCGGTCGGCACGATGAAGCCCAGCATGACCGGCAGGCAGCACGCCACGCACGCGGCCAGCGCCGCTCCGGGCGCAAGGGCGACGGGTTCAGCCATATGGCGCAGGTTGGAGGCGATGGCGAAGCCGGCACGGCCGCGCGAGCGCCGCTCGAGCACGATCAGCACGACGGCGATCGCGATCAGCACCAGCGAGATCTGTGCGGCGCCCTCGCGATTGCCCATCCCGTACCAGGTCCGGTAGATCGCGGTCGTGAAGGTGTGGACGCCGTAATACTGGACGGTGCCGAAGTCGGCGAGGGTCTCAAGCAATGCCAGCGCGGCGCCGGCGGCAACGGCCGGTCGCGCGAGCGGCAGGCCGACACGCAGGAAGGTGCGCCAGGGTCCATGGCCCAGGATCCGGCTCGCTTCGAGGAGTGCTTGCGACTGCGACAGGAACGCCGCGCGCGCCGCGAGGTAGACGTAGGGGTAGAGGACGAGCGTGAAGAGGAAGGCGACTCCGGATGCCGAGCCGAGGTCGGGGAACCAGTAGTCGCCGCGGTTCCATCCCGTCGCCCCGCGGATCGCCGTCTGCAACGGGCCGGCGAAGGTCATCAGGTCGGCGTAGGCATAGCCGATGATGTAGGTCGGCATGACGAGCGGCAGCAGCAGCGCCCATTGCAGCATGCCGACACCCGGGAAGCGGCACATCGTGACCAGCCACGCCGTGCCGGTGCCGATGACCACGGTGCCGATGCCGACGCCCAGCAGCAGCACGATCGTGTTGCCGACGATGTCGCGGAGCTGTGTCTCGGCGAGGTGGCGCCAGAGTTCACCCTGCCAGACGAACAGGCTCGATGCGATGCCGAGGAGGGGCAGCGCCACGAGTGCTGCGACGGCGAAGGCGCCGAACCGCCAGATCCCGCCCTCCCGGATCATCGGCGCACCAAAAGAAAACGCATGCCATCCGGGGATGGCATGCGTTCGATCGCTTGTACGGTGCCCGGGGGCACGCGGGACTACTTCTCTTCGGCCGGTGCTTCCTCGGCCGGAGCGGCTTCCGCAGCTTCGCCCTCGGCAGACTTGGCTTCGAACAGCGCGGCGGCCTGCTCGGCAGCGCGCTGGGCAGCCTCGGCCGCTTCCTGCGCCGCACGCTCGGTCTCGGCGACCAGCTTGCCGCCCTTGGCGAGGAACTCGGCCTCGTCCGGCGAGCGGGCGACGACCGCAGTGATGTCGACCGTGACCTCGGGATGCAGGTGCACCTTGATGGTGTGCGCCCCGAGGCTCTTGATCGGCTTGTCGAGCTCGATCTGGCCGCGCTCGATCTTCACGCCCGCGGCGTTGGCGCCGTCGGCGATGTCGCGCGAGGTGACCGAACCGTAGAGCTGCAGGGCTTCCGAGGCCTGGCGGATCAGGATGACCTTGAGGTCACCCATCTTCGCCGCGACGGCTTCGGCATCCTTGCGGCGCTCGAGGTTCTGCGCCTCGAGAGTCACGCGCTGCGACTCGAAGTAGGCGATGTTGTCCTTGGTGGCGCGCAGGGCCTTCTTCTGCGGCAGGAGGAAGTTGCGGGCGAAGCCGGGCTTCACCTTCACAACATCGCCCATCTGACCGAGCTTCGGCACGCGCTCCAGCAGGATGACGTTCATCGGCATGATCGCGTCTCCCGATTAGGCGATGACGTAGGGCAGGAGCGCCAGGAAGCGGGCGCGCTTGATCGCCTGGGCGAGCTCACGCTGCTTCTTGGACGACACCGCGGAGATGCGGCTCGGCACGATCTTGCCGCGCTCGGAGACGAAGCGCTGCAGGAGGCGCACGTCCTTGTAGTCGATCTTCGGCGCGTTCGCGCCCGAGAACGGGCAGCTCTTGCGGCGGCGGGTAAAGGGACGGCGTTGGGCGCTCATTCTTCGTCTCCCGTGATGGGGGCGGCGACAGGCGCGCCGCCTTCTTCGCCGAAGCGCGGACGCTCACGGCGCGGCGGGCGATCGCCCCAGCGGTCGCCACGATCGCCGCCCGGACGGTCGGCCTTCTCGGCGCTGCGCTGCATGATGGCCGACGGGCCTTCTTCCAGCTCGTCCACGCGCACCGTCATGAAACGGATGATGTCTTCGTTGATCGACATCGTGCGCTCCAGCTCCTTAACGGCGGCCGGCGGGGCATCGATGTTGAGCAGGGTGTAGTGGCCCTTGCGGTTCTTCTTGATGCGGTAGGTCAGCGAGCGCAGGCCCCAGTACTCCTTCTTGGAGACGGTGCCGCCCAGGCCGGTGACCAGTTCGGAGAACTGGGTCGTCAGGGTCTCCACCTGCGTCGTCGGGACATCCTGACGCGCAATGAAGACGTTCTCGTAGAGTGCCATGTAGATCAGGCTCCTTATGGCTGTTAGCGACCCGGAGTTCAGAGAACCGGTCGGGTCTAGCCGGCCTTCGCGAATGCTCGGGCCGGCAAGGAGATCGAGGCCGATTTAGGCCCCGAAGAGCGGCGGTTATACAGGCCCATGCCCCGAAATCAAGGCATTCCGGTGCGGCTTGACTGCGCCTCGGGCGCCGGTATGACTGCCCGCAATTCGCGTCGAACAAAGGGGGAAAACGCGCATGAGTCGGGCTTTCGTCTTCCCGGGACAGGGTTCCCAGGCCGTCGGCATGGGCGCCGACCTCGCAGGGGCCTTCGAGACCGCCCGGGACGTGTTCGGCGAGGTCGACGAGGCGCTGGGCCAGAACCTCTCCAAGCTGATGCGCGAGGGACCCGAGAGCGACCTGATTCTGACCGAGAACGCCCAGCCGGCCCTGATGGCCGTGAGCGTCGCGGTCGCGCGAATCCTTGAGAAGGATGGTGGCAAGCCGCTGCCGTCGCTCGCGGCCTACGTGGCCGGACATTCGCTCGGCGAATACTCGGCGCTGGCGGCCGCCGGTGCCCTGAAACTCGCAGATGCCGCGCGCCTTCTGAAGCTGCGCGGGCAGTCCATGCAGAAGGCGGTGCCGGTCGGCGTCGGCGCCATGGCCGCTCTTCTCGGCATCGAGCTCGAGCCGGCCGAGGAAGCCTGCAAGGAAGCCGCGCAAGGCGAGGTCGTCGCGGTCGCCAACGACAATGGCGGCGGCCAGGTCGTGGTCAGCGGCCACAAGGCGGCGGTCGAGCGCACCATCGAGGCGGCCAAGGCCAAGGGCTGCAAGCGCGGCATGCTGCTGCCGGTGAGCGCGCCCTTCCATTGCCCGCTGATGCAGCCGGCGGCCGACGCCATGAAGGCGGCGCTCGATGGCGTGGCGCTCGCCCCGCCGCGCGTGCCGCTGGTCGCCAACGTGCTGGCGTCGGAGCTCAGCGATCCCGGCGCGATCAAGCAGCGGCTGGTGGAACAGGTCACGGGCCTCGTGCGTTGGCGCGAGAGCGTGCAATACATGAAGTCGCGCGGTGTCGATTCGCTGGTCGAGTGCGGCACCGGCAAGGTTCTGTCGGGGCTGGTGAAGCGCATCGACAAGGACATGACGGGCCTGGCGCTCAACACGCCGGCCGACATCGAAGCCTTTCTGAAGACGGTCTGAGGAGCAGCCATGTTCGATCTCAACGGCAAGGCGGCCCTCATCACCGGCGCGTCCGGCGGCATCGGCGGCGCCATCGCGCGCGCCCTCCACAAGCAGGGCGCGACGGTCACTCTGTCGGGTACCCGCGCCGACGCGCTGGAGCAGCTCAAGGCCTCGCTCGGCGAGCGCGCGCACGTCGTGACCGCAAAGATGGACGACGCGGCCGACATCGATCGCCTGGCCAAGGAGGCCGAGGCCGCGATGGGCAAGCTCGACATCCTGGTGAACAACGCCGGCATCACGCGCGACAACATCTCGATGCGCATGAAGGACGAGGAGTGGGAGAAGGTGCTGCAGGTGAACCTCACCGGCACCTTCCGGCTGACGCGCGCGGCGATGCGCGGGATGATGAAGCGCCGCTTCGGCCGCGTGATCAACATCACCTCGATCGTGGGCGTCACCGGCAATCCGGGCCAGGCGAACTACGCTGCAGCCAAGGCCGGCCTGATCGGCATGTCGAAGTCGCTGGCGCAGGAGCTGGCGTCGCGCGGCATCACCGTGAACTGCATCGCGCCGGGCTTCATCGCCACGCCCATGACCGACGCGCTGACCGACGACCAGAAGAAGGCGATCCTGGGCCGCGTGCCGGCCGACCGGCTCGGGACCTCCGAGGAGATCGCGGCCGGCGCGGTCTATATCGCCAGCGACGAGGCGGCTTACGTCACCGGCCAGACCCTGCACATCAACGGCGGGATGGCGATGATCTGAGGCCAGAGGCCTCAAGTGCCTGATTCTGTGGGCTTTTCGGTCCTAGCCAATGGCCGGGGAGCTATGTTAAGAGCCCGGAACTTCGCCAACCCCTCCGGCGAACCGGGATTTATCTGATAGACGGGAAGGACAAGAAAATGAGCGATGTTGCCGAGCGCGTTAAGAAGATCGTCGTCGAGCATCTCGGCGTCGAGGCGGCGCAGGTCAAGGAAGACGCCAAGTTCATCGACGATCTCGGCGCGGACAGCCTCGACACGGTCGAGCT
>SCVT01000556.1 GCA_004296815.1 Reyranella sp.
CGCCCAGCTTCCGCACGGAGCGTTGCGTGTGTTCGTGATGAGCGAGCGCGCCGCCCGGCTCGAGGAGGCGACGGTGGAAGAGGTTGCGCAGATGCGCGTGCTGACCGCCGAGGCCATGCGCGCCGGTGCGCTCGGCTTCTCGACCTCGCGCACGCTGAACCACCGCACCGTCAAAGGCGACCCGACGCCATCCCTGCGCGCCTCCGAGGCCGAACTTCTGGGCATCGTGCTCGGCATGAAGGACGCCGGCCGTGGCGTCATAGAGTTCATCTCCGACTTCAACACGCCCAATCCCGAGAGCGAGTTCGAGATGATCGACCGCCTGCTCAGTGCGTCGGGCCGGCCGTTCTCGGTGTCGCTGGCGCAGCGCCATACCAAGCCCGAGAGCTGGCGACGCCTGCTCGGCCTGGTCGAGGGGTTGGCGGCCAAGGGCCATGCGGCCAAGGCGCAGGTGGCACCGCGGCCGATCGGCGTGCTGCAGGGGCTGCAGGCAAGCCGCACTCCGTTTTCGATGTGCCGGTCCTACAAGTCGATCCAGCACAAGAGCGTGGCGGAGCGTCTGGCGATCATGCGCGACCCCGCTTTTCGCGAGAAGCTGCTGGCCGAAGCGCACGAGCCGTTGCGTTCGGACATGGCGGCGCGTCTTGCCGACTATGACCGCATGTTCCCGCTGGGCGATCCGCCGAACTACGAGCCCGCGCAGGAGAGTTCACTCGGTGCGCGCGCCCGGCGCGAGGGCCGCGATCCGCGCGAGGTCGTGTACGACTATCTGATCGAAGGCGAGGGCAAGAACTTCATCTTCTCGCCGTTCGCCAACTTTGCCGCCTACAATCTCGACTGCTGCAGAGAGATGATGCAGAGCCCTCACACGCTGATTGGGCTGGGCGACGGCGGCGCGCATGTCGGCTTGATCTCCGACGGCTCGTTCCCGACCTCCCTGCTGGCCCATTGGGGCCGCGACCGCGCCACGGGCCGCCTCGACGTGTCCTGGCTGGTGAAGCGTCAGACGCTCGACAATGCGCAGGCGGTTGGATTGGCCGACCGCGGCAGGGTGGCGCCGGGCTACAAGGCCGACCTCAATGTCATCGACTTCGACAAGCTGCGCGTCGAGGCGCCGGTGATGAAGTGGGACCTGCCGGCCGGCGGCAAGCGCCTGCTGCAGAAGGCGCGCGGCTACCGCGCCACCATCGTGTCGGGTGCCGTCACCTATCGCGACGGCGAGGTGACGGGCGCTCTCCCGGGCAGGCTCGTGCGCGGCCCTACCGCGTGACCAGGACGATGCCTGCCACCACGAGGCCGATGCCGAGCAGGTGAAGCGGCAACAGGCGTTCGTGGAAGACGAGCGCCGCCGCCAGCGTGATGATGGCAAAACTGGTGCCCGTGAAAACCGGATAGGCGACGGACAGCGGGATCGCCTTGATCGAACGCGCAAACAGGAAGGTGTTGGCGCCGCCCAGCAACAGTCCGATCGCGAAGATCGGCCACCAGATGCGCGGCACGGCGTCGGCGATCGATTTGTAGACGAGATAAGCCGCGACGTTGAAGAACACCGCACTGCCGAGTTGCAGGTAGGCGCCCCTCATAGCGCCACCGGCAAGGTTTCCAGCCCGCGCAGGGTGAAGGTCGGACGGCGTGT
>SCVT01000557.1 GCA_004296815.1 Reyranella sp.
CCAGCCAGTTGGTGTGGTGCTCGGGATGGGCTTCGCACATGTTCTTGCGGACCACCTCGAAGAGGTTGGCCTGGGCCTGGTCCTTGGCCGAGACCTCGGCGTCCGGCCCGCCACCGGCGAGCTGCAGGATCTCGAGCGCGCCCGCAGTGTCGAGCCGCTCGACGCCGCTCGCATCGACGCTGCGCTGCGCCTTGCCGGTCCCGGCCGCAGCCAGAGCCTTGCGCGCCTTCTCGCGGATGCCGCGGACGCTGAACACGGTCCAGGTGCCGCCGACCTCCACGACGGGCTTGCCCGCGCGCACCGTGTAGCGAATTGTGGGTTCGGCTTCGGCCATTCGGCGAGATTAGTCGTCGCGCGGCTTCGTGCTGTCAATCTCCCCGCGCATTTGGCACGATCCGCCGTGGAGGAAACGATGGGGAAATGGCCGCGGCTGGACGAGATCGAGCTGATCGACGGTCCGCTCGACGACGACAAGTACGAGCGCGACCTCAAGAAGTTGCAGAACCAGTTGCTCGACCTGCAGATCCACCACCTCCGGACCGGCGGCCGCGCCGTCATCGGCCTCGACGGCTGGGACGCCGCCGGCAAGGGCGGCCTGATCGAGCGTGCCGTCGCCGGCCTCGAGCCCAAGTCGGTGCATGTCTGGCGGATCGGTGCGCCGACGCCCGAGGAGCAGGGCCGGCACTATCTCTGGCGCTTCTGGGACCGGCTGCCGATGCGCGGCAACTGGGCGATCTTCGACCGCACCTGGTACGGCCGCGTGCTGGTCGAGCGCATCGAAGGCTTCTGCAGCAAGGCCGAGTGGAAGCGCGCCTACGGCGAGATCAACGAGTTCGAGCGGCAGCTCACCGACGACGGCGTGCGGGTCGTCAAGATCCTGGTCCATGTCAGCGCCGAGGAGCAGAAGCGGCGCATGATCGATCGGCTGACCCGCCCCAACAAGCGGCACAAGGTCGGCCTCGAGGACTTCCGCAACATCGCCAAGCGCAAGCAATACCTCGAGGCCTACGACGACCTCCTGGAGAAGACCGACACCAAGAACGCGCCCTGGCACGTGGTGGCGTCGGACGACAAGAAGCATGCGCGGCTGAAGGGCCTGCGCATCCTCGTGGAGGAGCTGGGCCGCGGCATCGAGATCGTCGAGCCGCCGCTTGATCCCGAGATCGCCAAGGCGGCCAAGGACCTTTGGGGCTGGACGCCGAAGAAGTGACCGCCCCTTCCCGCGTATTCGCCGGCTGGTGGGTGGTCGCCGGCGCGTTCCTCGCCATGATGACGGGCTACGTCGTCGCCTACTCCTTCGCCGCCTTCTTCGCCGAGCTCGAGGCCGCGTTCGGCGCCAAGCGCGGCGAGACCGCGCTGGTCTTCTCGATCTCGGCCTTCCTCTATTTCATCCTGGGCTTCCCCGCTGGCCTGATCGCCGACCGCACCGGGCCGCGACCGGTGGTGATCGGCGGCCTGCTGCTGATCGCGGCGGGCCTCGTCGTCGCCTCGCAGGCGAGCTCCCTCTGGCAGATCTACCTGGGCTACGGCCTCGGCGTCGGCATCGGCGTCGGCTTCTCCTACGTGCCGAGCGTCGCGGCCGTTCAGCGCTGGTTCGTGAGGAAGCGCGGCACCGCGAGCGGCATCGCGGTGGCGGGCATCGGCGTCGGCACCCTGCTGGGCGCGCCGCTCGCCTACGAGCTGATCGCCCATGTCGGCTGGCGCAACACCTACCTCGTGCTCGCGGCCCTCAGTGTCGTGGGCGCGGTCGCGTCCGGCCTGCTGATCCGCCGCTCGCCCGAGCATTACGGCCTCGCACCCGACGGCGATCCGCCGGCGCCCAAGGGAAGCGCCCCCGCGATCCCGCCCGGCCTCACGCTCCGCGAGGCCGTCCGCACGCTGCCCTTCTGGTCGATCTATGTCGGGGCGCTGCTGATGTCGTTCGGCCTGTTCGTTCCCTTCGTCCATCTCACGCCCTACGCCGTCGACGTGGGCCTGGGCGAAGGCTTCGGCGTGCTGCTGATCGTGCTGCTGGGCGTCGGCAGCACCGCCGGCCGCTTCCTGTTCGCCAGCATCACCAACTGGCTGGGCCGCCGCCTCTCCTTCGGCATCATGTATGTCGGCGCGGGCGCGATGATGGTGATGTGGACGCAGTCGACCAGCGCGCCTGCGCTCGTGATCTTCGCCCTGGTCTTCGGCGCCTTCTACGGCGGGTTCGTGGCCATCGCCCCCTCGCTCGCGGCCGACTATTTCGGCGGCCGCGCCTTGGGTTCGGTGATCGGCGCGCTCTACAGCGGCGTGGGCTTCGGCGCCCTGCTGGGCTCGCCCGCCGCCGGCTACGCCTACGACTTCTTCGGCTCCTACGCCGGCGCCATCCTGAGCGGCGCCGCGCTCTGCGCCGTGTCCTTCGTCATCACCCTCCTGACGCCGGAGCCGGCGCGCTGGCTGCAGCAGCGGGCGGCGCAGAAATCGTAGCGCGCACGTCCGGCCCCAGGCGTGCGGCGATCCACGGCAGCGCCTCGCGCATCGCCTCCTCGAACTTCCACGGCGGATTGATCACCGCCAGCCCGCAGGCCGCGAGCTTGCCCGGCAACAGGTCGCGGCCCAGCCGCAGCTCCATCACGAGCGGCTTCATATCGGCCATGGACACCATGAACGACCGCACGGCCTCCTCGTCCTTGATGGGATACCAGACCGCGTAGCAGCCGATGGCGAAGCGGCGCAGCCCGTGGCGCAGCGCGCGCAGCAGCACCTCGAACTCGTCGGTCGCCTCGAACGGCGGATCGATCAGGACGAGCCCGCGCCGCTCGGGCGGCGGCAGCATCGACTTCAGCGCATGGTAGCCGTCGGACTGGCTGACCTCGACGGCGCGGTCGCCCGCGAACTCGCGCTTGAGGTGCAGCGCCTCCTCGGGATGCTTCTCGCAGGCCACGAACCGGTCGCCCGGACGAAGCGCGGCGCGCACCAGCCGCGGCGAACCGGGATACCGGCGCAGCCCACCGCCTGAAGCGCCGAACTTGCGATCGTAGGCCTGCACCGCCGAGAGATAGCGTGCGACGGCGCCGGGCGTGCCGGCACGGCTCTCCGCCATCAGCCGCACGATGCCCGCCTCGGCCTCGCCCGTACGCCGCGCCTTGTCGGCGGCGAGATCGTAGCCGCCGGCACCGGCATGGGTGTCGAGCACGAACAGCTTCTTGTCCTTGGACGTCAGCAGCCGCAGCAGCTCGCAGAGAGCCGTGTGCTTCAGCAGGTCGGCGAAGTTTCCGGCGTGGTAGCCGTGCCGATAGTTCATGCCGCGCCCGCTGCGGCATCGCGTGTTCCGAGGCGGCGTCGTTCGGCGACACAGCCCGGCCACCCCAAGTCCCTGATCCCGCGCATTCTTTCGCGGTTCGCCTGCGACATGGCCTGCCGCGCGATGCGCGACATTTGCGGGAGGGCCACTCCCCTGCCGGACGGAGGGAAAAACGCAAAGAGAGGGGCTGCACAAATCATGATCGTCAAATTCCTACTATAGTAGGATAATCCTGTCAAGCCGGTGGCGTCGCGGGCATGTTCCGTGCTTCATAGCGCGCGTCGCCCCCGGCGGTAATCGTCGCGTATTCAGAGGAACGTCATGGCCACCTACGAGCTGCATTCATCCCCCGAGACCTGCCACTGGGGCTATTTCGACAGCCAGCTCAAGCCGCAGCTCCGCGTGAAGTCGGGCGACGTCGCCACCATCCACTGCGTCTCCGGCGCCGCCGAGATCCTGCCGGGCGAGCCCTACAACGTGCTGCCCGAGCACCGCGAGATCCTCTCCAAGCTGAAGCCGCATATCGGCCGCCATATCCTGACCGGCCCCGTCCATGTCGAGGGCGCCGAGCGCGGCGACGTGCTGGCCGTCGAGGTGCTCGACATCAAGTTCCGCACCAACTGGGGCTGGAACGTGCAGCGCCCGCTGATGGGCACCCTGCCCGAGGACTTCCCCTTCTTCCGCCTGACCCACATCCCGATCGATTCCAATCGCGGCGTCTGCACCATGCCGTGGGGCACCGAGATCCAGCTCAGGCCGTTCTTCGGCATCATGGGCGTGGCGCCGCCGTCGGAATGGGGCCAGTGCAGCTCGGTCGAGCCGCGCGCCTTCGGCGGCAACATCGACAACAAGCACTTCCAGGTCGGCACCACGGTCTACTTCCC
>SCVT01000558.1 GCA_004296815.1 Reyranella sp.
GCGATGCTGCACGACGTGATCTCGACCGTCGGCATCTTCGTGCTGCTGCAGCTCGACTTCAGCCTGACGGCGCTGGCCGCGGTGCTGACGATTGCCGGCTACTCGATCAACGACACCGTCGTCATCTTCGATCGCGTGCGCGAGAACATGCGCCGCTACAAGAAGCTGCCGCTGCTCGAGCTCTTGAACCAGAGCATCAACGAGACTCTGTCGCGCACTCTGATGACGTCGGCCACGGTGTTCGTGGCCGTGCTGGCGCTCGTGCTGTTCGGTGGCCCGGTGCTCTACAGCTTCTCGATCGCCATGCTGTGGGGCGTCATCGTCGGCACCTATTCGTCGGTGTGGGTCGCCTGCGCGGGCCTGGTCTATCTCGGCCTGCGCTCCGACCAGCTCCGTCCGGCCGAGGACAAGGCCGACAAGGCGGAGAAGGCGGAGGCGTGAAGCCGCCCGTCCCGGGCCCCGCCGACAAGACCCTGCCGACCCCCGATCCGGCGCAGGTCCAATACATTCGCAGCTACGGTCCCGGCCGCTTCGCGATCAGCGAGCGGGAATGGCAGGAGCCGGTTCTTGTCACCCCGGCGGCGACCTATCCCTGGCCGATCGTGCGGGCAGACGAACTCTCGCTGGAGAGCCTCGTCGCTCTGCGCAGCGCGGCGACGCCTACGGAGCTGCTCGTGCTGGGCTGCGGGCCGCGCGCGGTCTTCATCCAACCCGACGTCCGCGCCGAGCTGAAGGCGGCCGGCATCGGCCTCGAGGTGGTCGACACCGGCTCGGCCTGCCGCATCTACAATGTCCTGTTGGCCGAGGGCCGGCGGGTGGCGGCGGCGCTCATTCCGCTGTAGGGAGCGATCATGTCGCTCGATCTCTACCTCGCCTTCGTCATCGCCAGTGCCGTCTTGATCCTGATCCCGGGGCCGAACGTGGCGCTGATCGTCGCCAACAGCGTGGCGCATGGCACACGCTTCGGCCTGCTGACCGTCGCCGGCACGAGCAGCGCCGTGGTGGTGCATCTCGCGCTCACCGTGTTGGGCGCGACGGCCGTGCTGAATTTCCTGGCCGCCAGCTTCGATTGGCTGCGCTGGGCGGGCGTGGCCTACCTCGTCTGGCTGGGCATTGCCGCCTGGCGGGCTCCAGTCGTCGACCTCGCGCATACCGAAGCGCAGGCGCGATCGGGACGGCTGATCTTCGGGCGCGGCTTTCTGGTCGGCCTCACCAATCCCAAGACGCTTCTGTTCTACGGCGCGTTCCTGCCGCAGTTCATCACGCCCGGGCCCACCGCTGCCGATCAGCTTCTGCTGCTGGCCGTGACGTTCCTCGTCGTCGCGCTGGTGCTCGACGGACTCTGGGCCATCCTCGCCGGCCGGCTGCGCGCGCTGCTGCAGGCTCACGCGCGGGTGCGCAATCGCATTACCGGCGGATTGCTGATCGGCGCCGGAGTAGGATTGGCGCTGGCCCGCAAATGAAAACGGCGCCCGCGAGGGCGCCGTTTCCATGAGTCTTGTCCGATCAGATCGGCGCGTTCTGCTGCGCCACCATGCAGTACAGCATGCCGATCGAGAACATGGTGTTGAAGCGGCTGGCGTAGAGGGCGCGCGGCGCGGCCGCGGCCTTCTCTTCCGCCGTCGCCTCGACGAGGCCCAGGATCTTCTGCTGTGCCGGCCAGATGATGAACCAGACGTTGAAGGCCATCACCAGCGCCATCCACATGCCGATGCCGATCATGACGAAGCCGGGGCGCAGGGTGAACGCCTGCAGGAAGTAGTTGTTCATCCAAGCCAGGAGCAGGCCGGTGACGACGGTGGCCAGAGCGGCATAGCGGAACCACCACAGCACGTTCGGCGCGATGAACTTGGTGATAGCGGTCCGGCTCTCGACCGGCTGGATCTTCGGCATGGTCGGGACCTGCACGAAGTTCAGGTACCAGAGCAGGCCGATCCACATCACGCCGCTCAGCACGTGCAGCCAGCGCATGATGAAGGTGGCCCATGCGTGGTTGATCTGGGTGGCCTGACCGGTCACGGCACCGGCGATGACCACGATCAAGATCAGCAGCACGACGCCTGCTGAAACCGTCCGGCCCAGCGAAGTGAATATGGCGCCCATGTCGAACATCCCCTTTTATCTTGTTGATGGGATTGGTGAATCCCGTATCGGCCTATTGTAATCTTATGTCCTGCTGCGTTCAACGGTCGCAGATGAGCGTTTATCCCCCAATGCCCGACTCCTACAGAGCTCCCGAGACTTCGCATCGCTTCGTGCTCGATCTCGTTCGGGCGGCGGACCGCGAGCGCTTCCTCGGGGCGCTGTTTGCGCCGGAGCCGCAGCGCACGGGGCTTCTCGCCGTGCTGGCGTTCGACCATGAGCTCGCCCGCACACGAACTGTCACGCGCGAGCCCATGTTGGCACGCATCCGCCTCGAATGGTGGCGCGAGGCGGTCGCTGAAGCTGCGGGCACCGGCAAGCCCCGCGCCCAGCCGATCGTCGAATCGCTCAGCGACCGCCTCGCGCCACCATTCGAGGCGGATGCGTGCCAACATGGGTTCGCGCGTGACAGTTCGTGTGCGGGCAAGCTCATG
>SCVT01000559.1 GCA_004296815.1 Reyranella sp.
GCTCTTCCGATCTGGAAGCAGGGCGTGTGGATGGACCCCGACCTCAACAAGTACGACGTGCATCATCGCTGCGTGCATCATCCCAAGATGAGCGACGCCGAGTTCGAGCAGGTCTACCGCGAGGCGTGGGCGAGCTACTACACGCCCGAGCACATCGAGACGGTGACCCGTCGCCATGGCGCCATCCCCGGCCGCAACCCGGCCGAGGTCGCGCGTTTCATGACCATGTTCAAGATCATGTTCGAGGCCGAGGGCATCCATCCGCTGGAAGGCGGTGGCGTGCGCATGAAGTACCGCCTCGATCGTCGTTACGGCATGCCGATCGAGCCGTTCGGCGTGTTCCACTGGAAGCTCGCCAAGGAAACCTGGAAGAAGCTCAAGATCTACGGAAGCCTCGCTTGGCAGGGCTGGCGCATCGGCGAGCGGATCAAGAACGACCCGAAGCGCCTCGAGTACACCGATCTCGCGCTGCAGCCGGTCGTGGACGACGACATGGACAAGCTTTCGCTGTTCGCCGACACGGCGGGCGGCGGTGCCGCCGTCAACAAGCGCCGCGGCGAGGACCTCGCCCGCGCCAAGGTCGCGGCAGCGCAGAACCAGCAGCGGCTCGCCGCCGCCGAATAGTCGCGGCGCCCGCCTCCGGCGGGCTATGATGCGGCATGGACGAAGAGACCTCGTTCCGCGTCTATGTCGATCCGCTCGCCCGCTGGTTCGTGGCGGAAGCGTTCCGCATCACCGACACCACCGAGCTGATCAAGGCGACCGGCGAGCAGATCGTGGCCGCCGGCATTCCCCTCTACCGCCTCGCCTACTTCCAGCGGACCCTGCACCCGGAGTTCTCCGGCAAGGGCTACTTCTGGCGGCGCGGGCGCGGCATCGAGGTCGGGGCCGTGCCGCACGGCTACGAGCTCGGCGCGGAGTATCGCGACAACCCGCTGCCCAAGGTCTACGCACAGCGCAAGATCTTCCGCTACAGGCTGGAAGGCACCACGCCGGAGGCGCCGGTGCTGCGCCAGCTCCAGACCGAAGGCGCCACCGACTATGTGGCCCTGCCGCTCTTCTTCTCCGGCGGCCATGTCGACGCGCTGAGCCTCGTGTCGGACCGGCCCGGCGGCTTCACCGCCGCCGATCTCGACCGTCTCTACCACCTGCATTTCGCGTTCACGCGCATGGTCGAGATCCACTCCCTGCGCGACACCGCCGCCAACCTGCTCGACGCCTATGTCGGCCGCGCCGCCGGCCAGAGAATCCTGGCCGGCGAGGTCAAGCGCGGCGAGGGCCAGAGCCTCGACGCGGTGATCTGGTACTGCGACCTGCGCGGCTTCACGCGGGCCTCCGACGACCTGCCCCGCGATTCGGTGATTTGCCTGCTCAACGACTATTTCGGCGCCATGGGCGCCGCCGTGACGACGGCGGGTGGCGAGATCCTGAAATTCATGGGGGACGGCATGCTCGCCATGCTGCCCGTGGGCGATGGCAGCGATCGCGCGAAGACGGCGGCGGCAGCCGTGGACGCGGCCCTTGAGGCCCGTCGTGCCGTCACCGCACTGAATGCCGGCCGCAGCGAGACCGGCCAGCAGCCGTTGCGCTTCGGCCTGGCGCTCCACATCGGCGAGGTGATGTTCGGCAATATCGGCGCGAGCCAGCGGCTCGACTTCACGGTGATCGGTCCCGCCGTGAACTATGCTGCGCGGCTGGAGAAGGCCTGCGCCGCGACGGGCCGGTCGATCGTGCTGTCGCAGCCCGTCGCCGAGCTGCTGCCGGCGGGATCGACCGTCGCGCTCGGCCTGCACGACTTCAAGGACATCGACCAGCCGCAGCCGGTCTACGGTCTCGCCGCCTGACGCCTCAGTGCAGGACGGCGGGCTTCACTTCTGAGAGGCCGTCCGCCTCGGTCGCCGAGATGGTGGTGCGTACCATCGAGCGTTCCTTGGTGTAGTCCCACGGCCGGCCGCGATGGAGCATGGCGCGGTTGTCCCACATCACGGCGTCGCCCGTCCGCCATTTGTGGACGTAGACGAACTCCCGCCGCGTCGCCTCGTCGAGGAGCTGCGCGAGAAGCTGGCGCGCGTCGCGGTCGTCCATGCCGTCGATCGCGTAGGCGTGGCTCGCCACGTAGAGCGCGCGGCGGTCGTTGGCCGGGTTGCGCCAGTTGAGCCGCCAGCGCACCGGTGGCAGCGCCTTGCGCTCCTCGGCGTTGGCCAGGTCGGGATGGATCTGGTCGCGGCTGTTGGCATAGGAGTGCGTCGCCACGGCGTTCTTGAGTCTCGCCTGCAGGTCCGGCGGCAGGCGGTCCCAGGCGAGCCGCGTCGAGGTGAACTCGGTGTCGCCGTCCTCGCCCGGCAGCACGCGCGCCGTCAGCACCGAGGCCAGCGCGGGCGTTTTCTTGAAGGAGGAGTCGGTGTGCCAGAGGGCATTGGCCTTGGCGACCAGCACCTGGCGATGGTCGAGCGGCAGGATCTCGCCCTGGGTGCCGACGTTGGTCAGGCGCGAATAGAAGCTGTTTTCGCCCAACGACGCTGCCTTGGTGAGCTCGAGCGGTCCGAAGGCCCGGCTGTAGGCGACCTGGATGTCGTCGGCGATGGTCTGGTTTCGGAAGACCAGCAGCGAGTGGGTCTCGAAGGCCGCACGTACGGCCTTGTAGGCCTCGGCGTCGATCGCGACATCGAGCAGGCTGACACCCTTTACTTCGACCCCGAATCCAGGCCCCAGCGGAACCAGCTCCATCGCGTCCCTCCTTGAATCTTCTTTTATGGGTGGGATTTTATCGCAACGGCACGGCAGGCGGCTATAGTACCCATCTTGCACTGCAAACATTGCTGATATGGCCGCCCGTCCCTCCTCGTCGTCTCCCCGCCTCGCCTTCGTCTCCGCCCCCACGCCCGCCGCGAAGGCGGCCAAGGCCCGTCTCGAGAAGCGTTATGGCGGCGTGACGCCCGTGGAGGCCGACATCGTCGTGGCGCTGGGCGGCGACGGGCTGATGCTGCAAGCCCTGCACCGCAACATGCGGCGCCTGAAGCCGATCTACGGCATGAACCTCGGCACGGTCGGCTTCCTGCTGAACACCTACAAGGAGACCGGCCTGCTGCAGCGCCTGAAGAAGGCGCGCCAGGTGGCGCTGACCCCGCTGCGCATGGTCGCCGTAAACACGCGCGGCCAGACCACCGAGGTGCTGGCGATCAACGAGGTGTCGCTGCTCCGCTCCAGCCGCCAGACCGCGCGCATCGCCGTCGCGGTCGATGGCAAGAAGCGCCTGCCCGAACTGCACACCGACGGCGTGCTGGTGGCGACGCCTGCGGGCTCCACGGCCTACAACCTCTCTGCCCACGGTCCGATCCTGCCGCTGGGCGCAGGCCTCCTGGCGCTGACGCCGATCAACGCCTTCCGGCCACGGCGCTGGCGCGGCGCGCTGCTGTCGCGTGCCTCCAAGGTCGAATTCACCATCCTCGATCCGCGCAAGCGTCCCGTGGCGGCGGCGGCGGATTCGGTCGAGATCGCCAACGTCGCCAAGGTGACGGTGACCGAGGCCGCCGACATCCGCCTCGTCCTGCTGTTCGATCCCGAGCACGATCTCGAGGAGCGCATCCTCAAGGAACAGTTCGTTCCTTGAGCGGCAAGGACGTCGTCCCCTTCAAGCCCGAGAAGAAGAGGATCATTGGACACGACGGCTGGGCGCCGCTCGCCCTCGCCCTCGCGATCGGCACGGTCGGCGGCTTCGTCTTCGACTGGCTGCGCATGCCGCTTGCCTGGATGCTGGGATCCTGCGTCTTCTGCACGGTCGCTGCCTTCTTCGGCCTGCGCATCGGCATGAAGATCCGCCTGCGCCAGGGCATGATCATCATCCTGGGCGTGCTGCTGGGCTCGGGCTTCACGCCCGACCTCGTGCAGCGGCTGGGCGAGTGGGCGGTCAGCCTCTGCGTGCTGACCGGCATGACCATGACCGGTGCGAGCCTGTGCTTTGTCTGGCTGCGCATCTTCACGGGCTGGGACAAGGTCACCTGCTACTTCGCCTCGATGCCGGGCGGGCTGAACGACATGACGATCATGGGCGGCGCGATGGGTGGCGACGAGCGCGCCATCGCACTGGCCCATGCGCTCAGGATCCTCACCGTCGTTCTCACCATCCCGATCTGGTACCGCCTCGTCACCGGCGCCCAGACCAGCGTGCTCACCATGGTGCATGGCGCCACGAGCAACGACTGGAAGGACTACGCGATCCTGATCGCCTGCGGCGTCGTGGGCGCGGTGGCCGGCCGCCTGCTGCGCCTGCCCGCGAGCTTCATGATGGGACCGATGATCGTGAGCGCGCTCGCTCATCTGGGCGGCCTCACCAACTCCCAGCCACCCGGCGTGCTGGTTGCAGCGGCCCAGGTCGTCGTCGGCGCCGGCATCGGCTGCCGTTTCGTCGGCGCCAACTTCGACAGGCTGCACAAGGAGATGGCGGCTTCGATCGGCGCCGCCTTCCTGCTGATCGGCTGCGCCGTGGGCTTCGCCGAGATCACCTACCTGCTGACCGGCCTCAACTTCGACGCCACCGTGCTCTCCTACGCGCCCGGCGGCTTCGCAGAAATGAGTTTGATCGG
>SCVT01000765.1 GCA_004296815.1 Reyranella sp.
TCCACTGCGAGAAGCGCAGGATGATCGGGTAGTCGGCGCCGACCCCTGCGCGGATCGCCTTCACGATCTCGGCGGCGAAGCGCGTACGCTGGACGAAGTCGCCGCCCCAGGAGTCTCCACGCTTGTTGGCGCCGTCCCAGAAGAACTGGTCGATCAGGTAGCCGTGCGCACCGTGGATCTCGACCGCGTCGAAGCCGATCTGCTTGGCCGCGACCGCGGCCTTGGCGAAGGCCGAGATCGTGTCGGCGATGTCGGCGTCGCTCATCGGCTCGCCGACCTGCTTGCCCGAAGCGGCCAGCCCCGACGGGCCGTCCGACGGCGCCTCGGGATTCGGCCCGGTGCCGGGCTTGCGCATCATGCCCTGGTGCCAGAGTTGCGGGGCGATCTTGCCGCCGGCGGCGTGAACTTCCTCGACGACGCGGCGCCAGCCGGCGAGGCTCGCGGGGGTGTGGAAGTTGGGAACGTCGCTGTCGTTGGTCGCGGCCGGGCGATCGATCGTCGTGCCTTCGGTGACGATCAGGCCGGTGCCCCCCTCGGCGCGTCGGCGATAGTAGGCAGCGACCTCGGGCCCGGGAATGCTGTCCGGGCTCTTGGAGCGCGTCATCGGCGCCATCACCAGCCGGTTGGCCAGCGACAGCGTCCTGCTCGTGAAGGGGCGGAAGAGAGCGCCGGTCAGCGGACGAAACTCAGCGAGTCGGGACCGGGCGCTCGCCCGAATAGTCGTAGAAGCCGCGCTTGACCTTCTTGCCGATCCAGCCGGCCTCGACGTACTTCACCAGCAGCGGGCACGGGCGGTACTTCGAATCGGCGAGGCCTTCGTGCAGCACCTGCATGACCGAAAGACACGTATCGAGGCCGATGAA
The DNA here is from genome assembly GCA_004296815.1 of Reyranella sp. GTDB lineage: Bacteria > Pseudomonadota > Alphaproteobacteria > Reyranellales > Reyranellaceae > Reyranella. The sequence continues at coordinate 864 of SCVT01000765.1, forward strand.
GTCGGCGAGCTCGAGCGGGCCCATCGGATGGTTGGCGCCGAGCTTCATGCCGGTGTCGATCGCCTCGACGTTGCCGACGCCCTCGTAGAGCGCGTAGACCGCCTCGTTGATCATCGGCAGCAGGATGCGGTTCACGATGAACGCCGGGAAGTCCTCGGCGTTGACCGGCTTCTTGTCGAGCTTGACCACGACCTCCCGCACCGTGCGGAAGGTCTCCTCCTCCGTCGCGATGCCGCGGATCAGCTCAACCAGACCCATCAGCGGGACCGGGTTCATGAAGTGCATGCCCATGAACTTGCCCGGCCGGTCGGTGACCGACGCCA
>SCVT01000063.1 GCA_004296815.1 Reyranella sp.
TAGCAGGCCGAAGGGAATCGATCCCAGCAGGTAGCCCATCAGGAACGGGGCCAGCAGCAACACCAGGGTCGAGACCATCGCGGGTGGCCTACGGGCTCAGCAGCCGGCAGTTGGTCGAATCGACATACGTGGTGGTCGGCGGTCCGATCAGCTCGGTCGTGATCTGCTCGCCCGCCTGGATCTGGATCGGTCCGAAGTAGACGTCCTCGATCGAGCGGCCGCCGTTCATGAAGGTGCAGACTGCCTGGGTGTCGAGGGCGCGCGGCGTGTTCGACTGCAAGGTCAGCGTGACCTGCCAGTAGCGCGAAGTGCCGTAGGTGAGATTGTTGGCACCGAGCGACACCAGCGGCTGCGGTGTCGACGACGGCGGAATCGCGCGTGGGCCGCTGCGGCGCACCGCCGGCCGCGGCTTCGGCTCCATGCTGTCGGGCGGACGGTAGGTCGAGCTGCGAGGATCGAAAGCGGCATTCGGATCGTAAGGGGCTGCCGCGGGTGCGGGCTGCTGCGCGCCGCCACCCAGGGTCGCCACGCCACCGCCAGGCACGCCGAGCGGCTGGGGCGCCAGCGGTGCGGCGTTGATCGTCGAGCCGCCGAGCGGCGTTGGCTGCGGAGCGGGATTGGCCTGCAGCGGTGTTGGCTGAGGCGCGGTGGCTGCCGGTGCCGCGGGCGCCTGCACGCCGCCGACCTGCGTCTGCAGCCTGTCGTAGCAGGACAGGCGCGCCTGCGTTTCAGTGATCTCGCCGCAGATCTGGATGTGTCGCGTCAGGGCGTCGAGAAGATCCTCACGCGACTGGCCGCGCGACTGCGCCTGGGCGGTGCCGGCGAGCGCGACGGCCGCGACGCCAAGAAAGAGAGACTGCCGAAGCATCATCGGTTCCCCGGTTGAATGACGGGCGACCATAGCAGACGAAATGGCCGTTTGAAGGCGCGGATCAGGCGGCTGCCGCGGCCGGCGTGAAGCTATCGTCGCGGTAGATCGTGCGACCGCCGACGATGGTCGCCATGACGCGGCCCTGTACCGGCCGCTCGTCGAACGGCGAGTTCTTGGTCTTGCTCCACAATTCGTCGCGATCGACCTTCCAGGCGTGGTCGGCGTCGAACACCACGAGATCGGCCGGCGCGCCCTTGGCGAGCTTGCCGCCGGGCAGGCCGAACAGCGCGGCCGGCGCGCTCGACAGGAGCTGGAACAGCCTCGGCAGGCCGAGATGACCGTTGTGGACCAGCTCGAGCGAGATCGGGAGCAAAGTCTCGAGACCGACGCCGCCCGGCTCGGCCTGTGCGAACGGCACGCGCTTGCTGTCCTGGTCCTGCGGGCGATGGTCGGAGACGATGGCGTCGATCGTGCCGTTCTTCAGCCCTTCGACGATCGCCATGCGATCCTTCTCGGCACGTAGCGGCGGCACCAGCTTGCCGAAGGTCCGGTAGTCGCCGACCGCGAGGTCGTTCAGCGCGAAGTAGGGCGCCGCGGTATCGCAGGTGATCTTGAGCCCGCGCGCCTTGGCGGCAGCGATCACCGCGACGGACTCGGCGGTCGAGATCTTGGCGAGGTGCAGTCGGCCGCCGGTCATCTCCGCGAGACGGATGTCGCGCTCCACCATCATCACTTCGGCGAGTGGCGGATTGCCCGAAAGACCGAGGCGAGTTGCCATCTCGCCGCTCGTCATGTGGCCGCCCGACAATGTCGGTTCCTGCGGCAGGTGGACGATCAGCGCGCCAAAAGCCTTGGCGTAATAGAGCGCGCGACGCAGCACCTGGGCATTGCCCACGGCGTGGTCGGCGTCGGTGAAGGCCACGGCGCCGGCCTCGGCCAGCAGGCCGATCTCGGCAAGCTCCTTGCCCTCGAGGCCCACGGTCAGCGCGCCATAGGCGTACATGTTCACCAGCTTGATCTGGCGGGCGCGGCGCGCCACGAATTCGATCAGCGAGGCGTCGTCGAACGGCGGCTCGTTGTCGGGCAGGAGCACCAGAGAGGTGATGCCACCGACCGCTGCCGCCGAGCCCGCGCTTTCCAGCGTCTCCTTGTGCTCCTCGCCCGGCTCGCCGGTGTGGACGCGCGTGTCGACCAGGCCCGGCGCGAGATGCAGGCCACGGCAGTCGATCGACTGGATGCCATAGGGCGCACCCGAGGCGAAGAGGTTGGGGCCGTAGTCGGCAATCTTGCCGTCGCTGATCAGGACGGCACCCTGATACTCGGTGCCCGCGGTCGGATCGATGATCCGCGCATTGATGTAGGCGGTGGAGCCGGCATGCGGCGGCGCCAGCTTGTCGATGTTTCCGCTCATAGCCGGGGGCGTGCCCCCGGCACGCGCTCGCTGTTGAACATTGCGCACCTCATGCCACGGCGCCGATCTGGTTGCGGCGGCCGCCGATCAGGGCCTCGAGGCAGGCCATGCGCACGGCGACGCCCATCTCGACCTGTTCGTGGATCACGCTGCGGTCGAGGTCGTCGGCGACCTCGGAGTCGATCTCGACGCCGCGGTTCATCGGGCCGGGATGCA
>SCVT01000560.1 GCA_004296815.1 Reyranella sp.
AGGCCCACCTCGTCGTCGGTGCCGCCCTCGATGAAGTCGTAGGCGATCTTGGGCAGCCGCTTCTTGGCGAGCTTGCGCAGATCCTCGATGTTGACGACACCTTGCATTGTCTAACACTCCCGATTGGGCCCGATTATCATGAGCAACCTCATCCTTCACCACTACGATTTCTCCAATTTCGCGGAGAAGGCCCGCCTGATGATGGGGTTCAAGGCGCTGGCCTGGCGCGGGGTCGAGATTCCGCCGATCGCGCCCAAGCCCAAGCTGACACCCCTGACCGGCGGCTACCGGCGGACGCCCGTTCTGCAGGACGGAGCGGACGTGTGGTGCGACACGCGCCTGATCGCCCGCGAACTGGAGCGACGCGTCCCCTCGCCCACCTTCTTCCCGCAGAAGACGGCGGGTGCCGCCGAGGCCATCGCCTGGTGGGCCGAGCAGCAGTTCATGCGGCCGGTGGCCCTCTACGTCTCGGGCATCAATGCCGACCATATGCCGGAAGGGCTGCACGCCGACCGAGCCAGGGTGCACGGCCTGCCCCAGCCCTCGATCGAGGCGGTGCGGAAGGCCGCGACCCGCAACCTGCACCTCGTGCGGCCGCAGATCCGCTGGATCGCCGGCATGCTGGCCGACGGCCGCGACTATCTGCTGGGCGACACGCCCTGCATCGCCGACTTCGCGACCTATCACGTCGTCTGGTTCTTCCGCGGCCGCCACATCGACTGCCGCCTGGAGCTGGCTACTTACCCTCGCCTGCTCGCCTGGCGCGACCGCATGGCGCGGATCGGCCACGGCAGGCGCACCGACATCACCGCCGACGAGGCGCTGGCCATCGCGCGCGACGCCACGCCCGCGCCCCCTCGCCCGTCGAGCCCGCAGGACGGCGATCCGATGCCCGGCCAGAGTGCCCGCGTTCGGCCCAACGACAATGCCAGGGACTGGGTCGAGGGCCAGGTGACCTACATCGATGCCGACGAGATCGCGCTGCTGCGCCAGGATCCCGAAGTCGGCGACGTCACGGTCCACTTCCCGCGGCTGGGCTACGACTGGCGCAGCCTCTAGCGGAAGCGCTCGATCTGCAATCCGTCGATCGGCGTGTTGGTCGAGCCGGTCGCGACCAGCTCCGCCATCACCGCGCCGGTCGCCGGTCCGAGCTGGAATCCGTGGGTCGAGAAGCCGAACTGGTGGAACACGCCTCCCGAGGTCGAGCTGCGGCCGACCACGGGGATGCCGTCGGGCATGTAGGCCTCGATGCCCGCCCAGGCGCGCACGATGGTGGCCTCGTGCATGGCGGGGAACAGCTCCCACACGGTGCGGGCGCTGATCGCGAGCTTCTCCCAGTCGATCACCGTCTCGTTGCTGTCGCGATGGGGCGTGGCGAGATGGCCGCCGCCGATCACGACGGTGCCGTTGTCGCGCTGCTTGAAGGAGAGCTTGCGGCCACGCAGGATCACGACGGGCTGGATGAAGGGGGGAAGCCGGCTGGTCACCATCAGCATCGGCGCGACGACCTTGAGCGGCACCGGCTCGCCCAGCATGGCGGCGATCCGGTCGGCCCAGGCACCGGCTGCGTTCACGACCTTGGGCGCCTCGAACGCGCCGTCGCTCGTCTCGACCCGCCAGTTGGCGCCGGAACGCGCGAGGCCCGTCACGGTCACGCCCTCGACGATCTCGGCGCCGAGCTCCACGGCGCGGCGGCGGAAGGCCTGCGTGGTGATGAAAGGATCGGCCGCCCCGTCGCGGCGCGAGACCACGCCGCCGGGGCAATAGTCGGAGACGGCGGGCACCAGCCGCTTCAGCTCGGCGCGGTCGATCATCTCCTCGTGCGTGAAGCCCTTGAGGCGAAGATCGTCGACCCGCGCCTTGAAGCCCGCCAGCTCCTCGTCGCTCTCGGCCACCAGCACGGTGCCATGGCTCTCGAAGCCGCAATTGTCGCCGACCAGCTCCTCGATCCTCTCCCAGATGTCCATCGAGGCGATCGACAGCGGGATCTCGGCGAGGTCGCGCGCGAGCTGGCGCACGCCGCCGGCATTGACGCCCGAGGCGTGGCGGCCGGCGTAGTCCTTCTCGATCAGGATCGGCTTCAGGCCGCGCAGCGCGAGATGCAGCGCCGTCGAGCAGCCGTGCAGGCCGCCGCCGATGATCACGACATCGGCGGTGCGGGCCACCCTAGCGCTCCACCGCCTTGCGCTCGGCCTCGCTGATCGGCAGCGAGGCGAGCTCGGCGAGCGTGATCGGCTTCACCGGCGGGCGGAGCCGGTAGTAGCCGACCTGCTCAGGGCTCGTGCCGCGTTCGGCAGCGATCAGCTCCGTGACGGTGAGGCCGCACAGCCTTCCCTGGCACGGGCCCATGCCGCAGCGCAGGAAGGCCTTCATCTGGTTCGGCCCTTCGCAGCCCATGCGGGCGGTGTCGCGGACCTGCTTCGCAGTCACTTCCTCGCAGCGGCAGGCGAGCGTTTCGCCCTCGGGCCGGCGGAAGGCGTCGGCGGGACGGTTGAGCCAGTCGAGGAAGGCGCGGCCCATCTCCTCGCGCTGCAGCTTCTGGCGGATCGCCTGCGTGTCGGGCAGCGTCGCCTCGGGCCGCAGCGCGCGCACGGCGGCGATGGCCGCGATGCGCCCGCGCTCGGCAGCGGCCGTGCCGCCGGCGATGCCGGCGCCGTCGCCCGCCACGGCGATGCCGGGGACGGAGCTGCCGAAATCGGCGTCGAGCACGGGCACGAAGCAGAGCTGGCGGTCGTTCCAGGTGTGCGCGACACCCGCCGCATTGGCGAGATTCACGTTGGGCACCACGCCCTGGTGCAGCAGCAGCAGGTCAGCCGGCAGGCGGCGCTCGACGCTGCCGTTGGCGAACACGACCTCCGTCAGCTTGTCCTTGCCCACGGCCTCGATCGTGTCGGCGCGATGCACCGGTACCTTGGCGCGGACCTCGCGCAGCAGCGACAGGCCCTTGGCGAAGTACGGCGACAGCATGAAGTCGGGCAGATGGAACATCGCCATCGCCCAGTTGCGGCGCGGCGTGGTGTCGAGGATGGCGTCGATCTTCCCGCCGGCGCGCAGCGTCTGCGCGGCCAGCAGCCAGAGCAGCGGGCCGCTGCCCGCCATGACGGTGCGGCCCTGCGTGACGAGGCCCTGCGCCTTGAGCGCCGTCTGCGCGCCGCCCGCCGTCATCACACCCGGCAAGGTCCAGCCGGGGATCGGGAACGGCCGCTCCTGCGAGCCGGTGGCAATGATCACGCGCTTCGCCGCGATCATGCGCGCCTTGCCGCCGACCGAGACGCCCACGATCTTCTCGCGATCGAGGCTCCACACGGTGGCGCCGTTCACAATCAGCGCGCCGCTCGCCTTCGCATCGGCCGCGAGCGCGGCGCCGTCCCAGTAGTCCTCGCCCAGGATCGCGCGATCCTTGACCGGCGTGGAGGTGATGGCGCGGTAGATCTGGCCGCCGACGCCGGGATTCTCATCGAACAGCACCGTGGAGACACCCGCGCGCGCCGCGAGCGCAGCCGCGGCAAGTCCTGCCGGGCCGCCGCCGACGATGACGAGATCGTAGGACGAAGCGAGGTCGGACGCGGCGGTCATCGGCCGGCCTCCCGGCGGCCGAGCTGCGTCTCGACCTTCATGCCCTCGCGCACGGGGACCAGACAGCCCTGTCGGCTGCCGACGCCGTCGACCGTGACCAGGCACTCGAAGCAGACGCCCATCAGGCAGTAGGGCGCGCGCGGCGCGCCAGTGACGGGCGTGGTGCGGCAATGGTCGATGCCGGCGGCGATCAGGGCCGCGGCCACCGTATCCCCTGCCCGTGCCGCGACCGGCTTGCCGTCGACGGTGATCGCGACGGCGCTGCCCGCGTCAGCCAGCCTCTTGAACATGAAACCTCCGGGCACTGAAGGGAGCGACGAGCGACTTGTCGAGCGACCCGCGCGCGATCATCGGCGCGATGATGAGCGCATGGTTGGCGGCCAGGGTCACGCCGGAATGGCAGCAGACGGTGAAGGCGCCGGGATGCGTCGGGGACTCGTCGTAGATCGGGAAGCCGTCCTGGGTCATCACGCGGATGGCGCTCCAGGTGCGCACCACGTTGACATTGGCCAGCAGCGGGAACTGCCGGACCGCACGCTCGGCCTCGGTGGCGCTGACGCCGACCGTGAGCCCTGACGGGTCGACGCTCTCTTCCTTTGAGTCGCCGATCATCACCGTGCCCTCGTCGGTCTGACGCAGGGTGACGACGGGATGGTTCATGAAGGGCCGCAGCCGCTCGGTGACGACGATCTGGCCGCGCTCGGGCTTCATCGGCGCCTCGAGCCCGACCATGGGGGCGAGCCGCATGTTGGCGTTGCCGGCGGCGAGCGCGACCTTGGCCGCGCGGATCTCGCCGTGCTCCGTCGTCAGCCGGAACTCGCCGCCTTCCTTCACGATGTTGTCGACCCGGTGGCTCGGCAGGTAGGTGACGCCCCGCGCGTTGATGGCGGTGTGCAGCGTGCGGAACAGGCGGAGCGAGTTCACATGGCCGTCGAGCGGGCAGAAGCTGCCGCCCACGACCTCGCGGCCGATGTCGGGCAGCATCTTCTTCACCTGGTCGTGGTCCAGGATCTCGGTCTTGTAGTCGACGATGCCGGGCTGGTTGTGCAGGCGCTTCAGAATGTTGGCGCGCGCCTCGAGCTCCTTCTCCGACAGGCAGAGATGGAAGCCACCGGGACGCTGGAAGGAGACGTCGAGGCCGGTCTCCTGCTTCAGCAGATCCGAGAAGCCGCCCCAGGCGTTGGAGGAGCGGATGGTCCAGCCGGCATAGGGCGCGAGGCCCAGCCCCTTGCTCTGAACCCAGACGAGCGCGAAGTTGCCGCGGCTCGCGCGCACCGCGCGGTCGCCTTCATCGAGGACGACGACGCGGCAGCCCTCGCGTGCCAGGCCCCAGGCAGTGGCGACGCCGACCAGCCCGCCGCCGACGACCGCGACATCGTATTCAGCGACCATGCGTGGCTCCCCGGCCGACCAGCAGCCGTTCGAGGCCGTAGGCGCGGTCGAGCAGGATCAGCGCACCCACGGTCACGACGATCACGACGGCCGACACCGAGGTCACCAGCGGATCGATATTGTCCTGAATGTAGTGGAACATGCGCACCGGCAGTGTCTCGGTCCCCGGCGCGGCGATGAACACGGTCATCGTCACCTCGTCGAAGGAATTGATGAAGGCGAGCGCCCAGCCGCTCGCCAGGCCCGGCAGGACGAGCGGCAGGGTGATCCGGCGCAGCACCACCCACTCGGTGGCGCCCAGCGACACGGCGGCATGCTCGATGGCGCGATCGAGGCCGACGGCGGAGGCGAGCGTGAG
>SCVT01000561.1 GCA_004296815.1 Reyranella sp.
TTGAGCACTGGGGAGTCGTCGCGAGGTCCGCTGTCGCCGGAAGGCCGCACCGGGATCGTGACTGCTGGCTCCCTACCCTTGGACTGCAGGGCGCACGCCATGGCCACAACGAGATACAGAGACGAAGGACCCCGAACACCTAGCCCGTGGTGGATCCTGCCGACCGGCCGGCAAGAGGATCCTGTAGGGGACCCAAGAAGCAGAGACCGAAGCGCCCGAGTTGCAGAGGGCGTCGAGGTCGGAAGGCGAGAAGCCACACCGCGCTGGCGGCACCAGCACCGGACGACCCCCTGCAGCACTGGCCTCACAGTCTCGAGGCGCCTCCCTGGAGCACAGGCGGAGGAGCTTTTTCGAGACGCGCCTTTTACCGACACCCCCGGACTCTCTCCGGATGCACAACGAGATACGGCGAAACACATCCTGTTTTGGGTGTCTCACGTTGTGCGCGTGGCCGGAGAAACGCCCGTTCCATCGGCACTTCTCGTGTTCATGGGCGTGCCCGGGGGCGCACATCCCTGTTTCTGGATTGGCGTGCGCATTTCGATGGTTTCAGAGTTGTGATCAGCGATGCCTTTGCTGGCGGTAGTGATCGGCCAATGCATCGCGACCGAAGTCGGCGGCGAGGTCGCGCCACACCGTGTGGATATGATTGGCGCCGTTCTGGGTGTTGTCGTGCTCGATCACGGTCGCGGGGCCGTGGACGCGAAAGTAGTGCGCCTCGCCCGGCGTCAGCGAGCCCGCCCAGGCGAAGCGGAGGACGGCGATCCCTTGTTCCAGGACACGGCGCTTCTGGGCGGTCACGAGGTCGGGCGCCAGGGTGCCGAGGAAACGGTCCATCAGCGCCTCGACGAGATTGCGCTGCTCGCCCGTCATCTCGCCCAGCAGCAGTCCGCGTGGGCTGCCGAGATCCTGCTCGCGCTGCGGGCTCGCCACGATCTCGCCGAACGAGCGATTGGCGATGATGGCGGCTTGGCGCTGCTGCGCATTGAGCCCGGCCATGATCTGGCGGGCGAGATCCTCGGAGGTGCCGAGCAGGCGGAAGCCCTTGTTCGGCCCCTCGCGCACCGTCGCGGGATGGGCGCCGACGAAGAACGGCGTCACCGCGACGTGGCCGGCGGCGGGCAGCGCCACGTTGAGCGACAGATGATGGCCCTCGAAGCGCCAGCCCCAGGGGAAGGTGCCGGGGCGGCCGAACACCGAGACGTAGTAGCGGCCGGGATCGCGCCAGCTTCCCTGCTGCTCGCGCAGCACGCCCTCGAGCAGGCGGACGCCGTCGAGCAGCTGCAGGCCGCGCTCGTTCAGCACCGAGGCGAAGAGCGTACGCGCCGCGTCGGACTGCGCCGGTTTCATCTCGCCGAGGCTGAGGCCGGAGCGGGAGCGCGGGATGTAGTGCCAGTCCAGGCGGTTGGCCGAGTCGAAGGCGATCAGGGCCTTCTGGCGCTGGCCGTCGTCGAGCGATGAGAGGAACCGGTTGGCGGCGTCGGCGATGCGTTGCGCGGCATCGACCGTCTGGGCGCTCGCGGCGCCGAAGGGCAGCAGGGTCGCCGCAGCGAGCACGGCCCGCCGTGTGGGCGGGCCGTGATGGTGGTGGTGATGAGGATGATCCTCGTCGTGCGGATGCCAGCCGTCGTGCGGCATGGCCGCTCCGTCAGGTCGAGGTCTTGGGGTACTTCATCGTGCAGCCGTAGGCGCGGGTCGAGGCCTCGCTCACCGGCTTGCCGGCCAGCACTTCCTCGAGGCCGACGCGGACGTACTGCTTGGCCTTCGGCACGTCGGCGACGCTCGACGAGGGGATCGAGTCGATGCCGCCCTTGTAGACCAGCGTGCCCTTGGCATCGATGATGTACATGTGCGGCGTGACCGTGGCGCCGTAGGCGCGCGCGATCTTGCTCTGCGGGTCGATCAGCACGGCGGCCGGGGCGGCGTCGCGGCTCCTGGTGAGCTCGTTGGCCTGGGCCGGGGTCACGGCGCCCTGTTCGCCCGCGGCGTTCGAGGCGAGCGTCAGCCACACCACGCCCTTGGCGGCGGCTTCGCGCTGCTGCTCCTGCATGTTCTTGGCGTTGTAGTGCTTGCGCACGTACGGGCAGTCGTGATTCGTCGTCTCGAGGACCACGACCTTGCCCTTGAGGTCAGCGAGCGACCAGGTCTTGCCATTGGAGTCGGTGCCGGTGAAGACCGGTGCGGGCTTGCCCACTTCGGGACCGGCGGTGGCGAAGGCGGCGGCGGGGGCGAGGGCCACCGCGGTGGCGCCCAGGATCACGGAACGACGGGCAGCGAGAGGGGGAGTGACGAGCTTCGACATACGACCTCCTTCAACGTTTGGCTTGCTGGATTGACGACAACTCCGAAAGAACGAGCGACTCGGTGAGGACCTGGGGCAGGATCCGGGGCTTGTCCGCGCCCGGGGCCCAGAAGAGATAGAGCGGCACGCCGGCGCGGCCGAGTTCCTTCAGCACCGCCGTGATCTCGGCGTCGCGGTTGGTCCAGTCGCCCTTGAGCTTGACGACGCCGGCCTGCTCGAACGCCTTCCTCGCGGCCGGCGTCTCGAGCGCGACCCGCTCGTTGACCAGGCAAGTAATGCACCAGGCGGCAGTGAAGTCCACGAACACCGGCTTGCCGGCGGCCACGGCCTCGTCCATGCGGGCCCGCGAAAAACGCTCCCAGCCGTCGAAATTGACGCCGGCATTCTGGCCGCCGGATGCGGAGGCCGCGGTGGCCGGGCTGTCGTCGAGCTTCAGCGTGACGCCGAAGGCCAGCAAGACGGCGACGGCGGCGAGCCCGCGGCGAAGCCACGTGCCCGCCGTCGCGCCGCTTCCCAGACGCAGCAGCCAGATGGCGAAGGCGATGAGGGTCATGCCGCCCAACGCGTAGAGCACGCCGTCGGCGCCGGTCTGCTGGGTCAGCACCCAGATCATCCAGACCGCGGAGGCGTACATCGGAAAGGCGAGGAACTGGCGCAGCCGGTCCATCCACGGGCCGGGCCGCGGCATCAGCCGCTGCAGCGCCGGCGTCAGGGAGAGAGCGAGATAGGGCAGCGCGAGGCCGAGGCCCATCGCCAGCAGCACCGCGACCGTCGCGGGCGCGGGCTGGCTGAGCGCGAAGCCCAGGGCCGCCGCCATGAAGGGCGCGGTGCAGGGCGTGGCCACGATGACGGCCAGCACGCCGGTGAAGAACGCGCCCGTCGTGCCGCCGCGGGAGACGAGGCCCTGGCCGACGCCGGCGAGACGATTGCCGACCTCGAACACGCCCGAGAGGTTGAGGCCGACCACGAAGAAGAGATAGGCGATCAGCAGCGAGAAGACCGGCGACTGGAACTGGAAGCCCCAGCTCACGTCGCCCGCGCTCGCGCGGATGGCGATCACGATCGCGGCCATGGCGGCGAAGGACACCAGCACACCCGCGGTGTAGGCGAGCCCGTCGCGCCGCATCTCGGCGCGGCCGTGTCCGGCCAGTCGCGCGAAAGCCGCGGCCTTCATGGCCAGCACCGGGAACACGCAGGGCATCAGGTTCAGGATCAGGCCGCCCAGCAGCGCGAACAGCAGCGCCTGCACCAGCGACAGGTTCTCGGCGCCGGTCGCGCCGGCAAGCGATGTCGACGCCGTCGGAACGAATGCCGGGTCGAGCTTGGCCGAGACGTCGAAGGCCTGCTTCACGCTGCCGTCGGCGGTCTTCTCGGTGAGCACCAGGGTGCCCATCAAGGTCGCGGGCATGGTGGCCTTGGCGTCGCCCCGCTTCAGCGGGATGCGGATGCCCGTGGCGTCGATCGCGGCGCTCTGCTTCGCCATGGTCGCGACCGGGCCCCACTCGGCGGGGAAGAAATAGACGTTCGAGATCGTCTCGGGCTTCAGGCCCTTCGCCTCGACGACCAGCGTCGGATCGCCCGCCTTGGAGACGCCGTAGCGCGCGGGCCACGGGCTCTCGGTCGGCACGGCACGGCGCGCCTTGTCGAACAGCGCGCGCGTCGCGGGCGGCGCCGGCGTGACGGCGGCGGCCGACGGCAGGACGAGCTCGAACTTGCCCTCCTCGGGAATGCAGACGTCCTCGCAGACCAGCCAGTTGGCTTCGGCGGCGAGCTTCAGCGGACCCGCGAGGCCGGCCGGCGGCGTGATGCGCACCAGCAGCATCGCCTCGTCCTTGAAGCCGTAGTTGGTGACGCCGCCGATGTCGAACAGCGTCGGCGCCGGCCAGACGATGGGATCGGCCTTGGCGCCGGGCGGCAGTGTCCACGAGATCTCGGTCGGCAGGCCCGACTCGCCCGGGTTCTTCCAGTAGGTGTGCCACTTCGGCCGGATGGTCTGGCGCAGCCCGACCCAGAACGGCTCGCCGGGCTTCACGGCGGCGACGTCGGCCACGAGCTCGGCCCGCACATTGTCGGTCTGCACGACCGTCGACGCTGGCGCCGACGCGGGCGCCTGCGCGAACGCGGGCCCGGCAAGAATCAACGTCAGGAAGAGGGCTAATACGCGCGCCATCGGAGCTATTAAGTGACCTTGCGCCATGGCGCTTGCAAGGCAATCCGGTTCAACGCGCCGTGATAACTTGCCGATGTGCTAAGGTCTTGGTCCTGTTGGGGAAATCATGTTGCGTCTGGATGACCGGCGCCTGCTCGGCGCACTCGACGACCTGGCCGCCATCGGGGCCATCGACGGCGGCGGCTGTGCCCGTCTGGCGCTCACCGACGAGGACAAGGTGGGCCGCGATCTCGTGGTCGGCTGGATGAAGGAGCTGGGGCTCGACGTCCGCATCGATGCGATCGGCAACGTGATCGGCGTGCGCGCCGGCCGGGAGAATTTGCCGCCCGTGATGACCGGCAGCCACATCGACACGGTCCGCACCGGCGGCCGCTACGACGGCAACTACGGCGTGCTCGCGGGCCTCGAGGTCGTGCGGGCGCTCAATGCGGCCAACGTGACGACGCGGCGCCCGATCGCGGTTGCCTTCTTCACCAACGAGGAGGGCGCGCGCTTCCAGCCCGACATGATGGGCAGCCTCGTCTATGTGGGCGGCATCGGCCTCAACGAGGCCTATGCGGCTTCCGACAAGGACGGCGCCTCGGTCGGCGACGAACTGCGCCGCATCGGCTATCTCGGCGCGGCCAAGCCCGGCGCGCTGAAGCCGCACGCCTTCGTCGAGCTGCACATCGAGCAGGGCCCGATCCTCGACGAGGAGAAGGTGCAGATCGGCGTCGTCGAGAGCGTGCAGGGCATCTCGTGGACCGAGTACACCGTCACCGGCGTCTCCAACCATGCTGGCACGACGCCGATGCGGCTGCGCCGCGATGCGGGCTATCTCGCCTCGTCGGTCAATGTCTTCTCCCGTAAGCTCGCGCGCGAGATGGGCGGCGACCAGGTCGCCACCGTGGGCTCGATCGCCTTCCGCCCCAACCTGATCAACGTCGTGCCCAACCGCGCCGTCTTCACCGTCGACCTGCGCAACACCGATGAGGCGAAGCTCAAGGCCGCCGAGGCGAAGGTCGCCGCGCACATCGCCGAGGTGGCGGCGGCCGAGCGGGTCGAGGTCGAGGCCAAGGTGCTGGCGCGGTTCGAGCCGGTGATCTTCGAGGCGGGCCTGGTCGATCGCGTCGAGCGCCACGCGAAGGCGCTGTCGCTCTCGACGCGGCGCATGCCCTCGGGGGCGGGCCACGACGCGCAGATGATGCAGCGCATCTGCCCGACGGCGATGATCTTCGTGCCGTCGGTCGCGGGCCTCAGCCACAACGTCAAGGAGCACACCGAGGCGGCCGACCTCGCGGCCGGCGCGCAGGTGCTGCTGAACCTGATGCTAGAACTTGCCGAGGAATAGGTTCGGCAACGCCATCGAGAAGGCCGGCACGTAGGTCACCAGGAAGAGGGCGGCGATCAGCGCGCCGTAGAAGGGCAGGATGGTGCGCATCACCTGCCCGACCGATATGCCGCCGATGGCGCAGCCGACGAACTGCGTCGTGCCGACCGGCGGCGTGTTGAGGCCCAGCGCGCAGTTGATCAGCATCAGCATGCCGAACTGCACCGGGTGCATGCCGTACTGCATGCAGATCGGCAGGAAGATCGGCGTGCAGATCAGCAGGGTCGCCGCCATGTCGAGGAAGGTGCCGAGAACGAACAGGATCACGTTCACCAGCAGGAAGATCACCCACGGGTCGGTCGACAGTTGTTCCAGTGCCTTGCCGGTCAGGTCGGCGACCTCGTAGAGCGTGATCAGGTAGCCGAACGTGTTGGACACGCCGATCAGCAGCAGCACGATGCCGGTGGTCTTCACCGCCTTGGCTGCGGCCTTGAGGAAGTTGTCCCACGACAGGCTGCGGTAGACGAAGATGGTGAGCGCCAGCGCGTAGATCACTGCGACCGCTGCCGACTCGGTCGCCGTGAAGACGCCGCTCAGGATGCCGACCAGGATGATGGCCACGATCAGCAGGCCGGGAACGGCGGCGGCCATCGACCACAGCACGGCGTTCCAGCCGGGGAAGGTGCCGGCGGGATAGCCGCGCCGGATCGCCACCAGGTAGGCCGCGACCAGCATGCAGGCCGTCAGCAGCGCCGCCGGGATCATGCCTGCGAGGATGAGCGCCGCGATCGAGACCTTACCGCCGGCCGCCAGCGAATAGATGATCATGTTGTGGCTGGTCGGCATCAGTGCGCCCACCAGCGAGGCATGGGTCGTCACGTTGACGGCGTAGTCGGCGTGATAGCCCTCCTTCTTCATCATCGGGATCATGACCGCGCCCATCGCCGACACGTCGGCAACCGGCGAGCCCGAGACGCCGCCGAACAGCGTGCAGGCCACGACGTTGGCCATGCCGAGGCCACCACGCACATGGCCGATCAGGCTCTTGGCGAAGTCGACGATTCGCTGCGCCACCCCGCCGTAGAGCATCAGCTCGCCCGAGAAGATGAAGAACGGGATGGCGAGGAAGGAGAAGATGTTCATCCCCGAGGTCATGCGCTGGAACACGACCGCGAGCGGCAGGCCCTCGTAGAGGATGGTGGCGACGGCCGAGATGCCGATCGAGAAGGCGACGGGAACGCCCAGCAGCAGGCAGAGGACGAAGACGACGCAGAGGATGGTCAGTGCCACGAAGGAATCACTTCCTCGCCGCGCAGCAGCGCCACGATGTGCTCGAGGGAAAAGAGCGCGATCAGCGTGCCGGCGATCACCAGCGGGATCTGGTTGATGCCTTCCGGCAGGCCGAGGGTCGGGATCTTGTAGGCCATCACCGATTCCGCCAGCAGCGCACCGTTCCACGCCATGACCAGCCCGAATGTCCCGACCAACAGATGGATCACGACCTCGAGCTTGAGCCTGAGCGCGTCGGGTACGAGGATCAGCAGCGATTCGAGGCCGATATGGCCCGCATCGCGCACGCCGACCGCGGCGCCCAGCATCGTGACGTAGAGAATGAGCACCAGCGCCGTGCTCTCGGCCCAGGTCGGCGTGTCGTTCAGCACGTAGCGGCCGAACACCTGGAGGGCGACGACGGTGACGATGCCCACCAGGCCCGTCACCGCCACATACATGCACCAACGCGAGAGCGTCGCGTTGAATGCGGTCAACGCACGGAACATCCTCAGTTGGCGGCCTGGATGCGCTTCACGAGGTCCTGCAGCTTCGGGTCCGCGGCGAACTTGGCGTAGACCGGCGCCATCGCGTCGGAGAACGACTTCTTGTCGACGTCCGAGACGATCTGCGAGCCGGCGGCCTCGACTGCCTTGCGCGCCGAAACTTCACGCTCGTCCCACAGCTTGCGCATGTAGGGCACCGACTCCTTGGCCGCGGCGCGGATGATCGCCTGGTCTTCCTTGGAGAGCCCGTCCCACACCTTCTTGGAGAAGACCAGCACCTCGGGTGCCAGCGAATGCTCGGTCTGGCTGTAGATCTTGGCGGCCTCGTAGTGGCGCGAGGTCAGGTAGGACGGCCAGTTGTTCTCGGCCGCGTCGACCACGCCGGTCTTGAGCGCCGTGTAGACCTCGGCGTAGGGCAGTGGCGTCGCATTGGCGCCCATCGCCTGCATCATCGCGACCCACATGTCGGACTGCTGCACGCGGATCTTCATGCCCTTGGTGTCGGCAACATTCCGGATCGCCTTCTTGCCCGAATAGAACGAGCGCG
>SCVT01000562.1 GCA_004296815.1 Reyranella sp.
GGCGTCGACGGCTGGAGATGGGGCAGGCGCTCGGTCGGCGCATCCTCGACGCGCGGCAGCGCCGCGCCGAACATCGGCCGCCAGGCCTCGATCGTCTGCGGTCGCTGCTCCGGCGCAAAGGCGAGTCCGCGATCGACTGCCGCCAGCAAAGCGCCATCGAAGCGATCGGCCTGTGTGACCGCGAGCGGCCGGTAGGGATCCGTGCCGACACGGCTCGCCGCGTCGGGCGGGGCGAAGCCTGCGATCGCATGATGCAGCACCGCGGCCGTCGAATAGATGTCGCTCCACGGACCCTGCTTGCCGTCGAGCGCATACTGTTCGATCGGCGCGTATTGCGGTGTCAGGATGCCGGTCAGCGTACGCGTGCGGCCGCCCATCGCCTGACGCGCCGCGCCGAAGTCGATCAGGATCGGCACGCCATCGCGGCGAATGATGACGTTCGACGGCTTTATGTCGCGATGCAGGAAGCCCTGCGCGTGCACGGCGGCGAGACCGCTCAGCAGGCCTTCGGCCAGGCGCTTCACCTCGTCGGGCTGGAAGCGGCGGCCCTGCTGGCGCAGCAGCTGCGAGACGCTGCTGCCGTCCTCGAACTCCATGACGGTGTAGGCCGTGCCGTGCGCCTCGAAGTAGCGCAGCACCGGTACGATGTGCGGATGGCGAAAGCGCGCCAGCGCGCGAGCCTCGTCGAGGAAGCGGTCGCGGCCCCAAGCGAAATCGTCAGAGTATCGCGCACCACGCGGCACGACCTCGCCGTCCGGCCGGCGCAGCGCGAACTCGACCGGCAGGTATTCCTTGATCGCGACGAACTTCGCGAGCTGGGTGTCGAAGGCGCGGTAGGTGATGCCGAAGCCGCCATGGCCGATCACTGCGTCGAGGCGGTAGTCGCCGAGGCGCGTGCCGACCGGCAGGGCTTGCTCGTGTTCTGCTGTCATGGGCACGCGCGGGACCTGAGGGCCCCCTAGATGCGCGCTCCCGGGCGGCCGCACAAGCGGCCGTTGCAGATCTCTAGCGGACGGTCGACGAGGTCGCGGAAGCCAACCGGGTCGCCGAGTCGCGAACCTCGGGGACGAGTTGCATGACCATGATCAGCACGCAGAGGCCGATCGCGGTAAGCATGGTGGCAGGGCGTGTGCGAAGATGCGGTTGGGGCGTTGATGCCCGGCGTTCGCCTGTCATGGCGGACCACTCCAAAATTGTTTCGTCAAAATAGCGACGGCCGAACGACCCTGAATATTGGGCCAAGCCTTTACAAAATATAGGCCAAGGCGCGGAGTCCGTCCATGCAAAAATCTAGGAATCACAATATGTTAATAGATAATGTGATGAAGTCACTCGAGCCACACTATGGGTGGCGGCCACGGACGGCCGGAGTAGGATCAGGCCCATGAACCCTCCCCCCCTGCGCGACAATGTGCGGACGCTGGTGCTCACCGGCGCGAGCCGCGGCATCGGCCACGCGACCGTGAAGAAATTCGGCGCGAGCGGCTGGCGCATCATCACGATCTCCCGCCAGCCCTTCAGCGCGCTCTGCCCCTGGCCGGGCGGCGGCGAGAACCACGTGCAGCTCGACCTCGCCGATCCGGTCGATATCGGCCGCGGCATCGAGCAGATACGCGCGCGGATCGGCGGACGGCTCGATGCGCTGGTGAACAACGCGGCGATCTCGCCCAAGGGTTCCAACGGCTCGCGGCTGGGCGCCATCGACACGCCGTTCGACCTGTGGCGGCAGGTGTTCGACGTCAACTTCTTCGCGCCGGTGGCGCTGGCGCGCGGACTGATGGACGAGCTCTCGGCCGCCAAAGGCTGCGTGGTCAACGTGACCTCGATCGCCGGCAGCCGCGTGCATCCCTTCGCGGGCTCGGCCTATGCGACGTCGAAGGCAGCGCTTGCGGCGCTGACACGTGAGATGAGCCACGATTTCGGCCCGCGCGGGATCCGCGTGAACGCAATTGCGCCGGGCGAGATCGACACCTCCATCCTGTCGCCGGGCACGGAGAAGATCGTCGAGGAGCAGATCCCGATGCGCCGCCTCGGCACGCCCGACGAGGTCGCCGACGTGATCCACTTCCTGTGCGAGAAGGGATCGAGCTACGTTTCCGGCGCCGAGATCCAGATCAACGGCGGCCAGCACGTGTAGGAGTAGGCCATGGACACCATTACTTCGATCAAGGGCGAGACCGGCCGCGATGCGCGCCGCCGCATCCGCGCCGGCGCCTTCCGGCATCCGACCTCGGGCATGGCGCCGGGCTATGTGCAGGGCAATCTCGCGATCCTGCCCAAGTCGCTGGCCGCCGACTTCACGCGCTTCTGCATGCTGAACCCCAAGCCCTGCCCCCTGCTCGGCCAGTCCGAGCCGGGCGACTGGCGCCTGCCGACGCTGGGCGAGGATCTCGACATCCGCACCGACATCCCGCTCTACCGCGTCTGGAAGAACGGCGAGCTGGTCGAGGAAGTGACCGACCTCAAGAAGGTGTGGCGCGACGACCTCGTCTCCTTCGTGCTGGGCTGCTCCTTCTCCTTCGAAGAAGCGCTGATCGAGAACGGGCTCGAGCTGCGGCACCAGACCTGCAACAGCAACGTGCCGATGTTCCGCACCAACATCGAGTGCGCGCCGGCCGGTCCGTTCCATGGGCCGATGGTCGTCTCGATGCGGCCGTTCAAGCCGGCCGACGCGATCCGCGCGGTGCAGGTGACGACGCGCTTCCCCTCGGTGCACGGCGCGCCCGTCCATCTCGGCAAGCCCGAGATGATCGGCATCAAGGACATCTCCAAGCCCGACTACGGCGACGGCGTGCCGTTGCGCGACGACGAGCTGCCGGTGTTCTGGGCCTGCGGCGTCACCCCGCAATCGGTCGTCGCCACGGTGAAGCCGGAGTTCTGCATCACCCACGCGCCGGGCTACATGCTGGTGACCGACCTGCTGAACTCGCGGCTGGCCGTCCTCTGACGATGGCGTTGCTGCAGTTCGACGGCCACGCCAAGGGCGCGGTCGAGAAGGTCTCCGTCGACATCGAGAACCTCGTCATCGCGGGCTGGACCGGCCGCGACGTGACGGCGCTCAATCATCACATCGAGGAGCTGAAAGCGATCGGCGTTCAGCCGCCCAGCCGCGTGCCGATCTACTATCGCGCCGCGGCGCAGATGCTGACGCAGGCCGACCGCATCCAGGTGCTGGGCGACGAAAGCTCGGGCGAGGTCGAGCCGGTGCTAGTGGGCGCGGCCGACCGGCTGTGGGTCACGGTCGGCGCTGACCATACCGACCGCAAGGTCGAGAGCTACGGCATCGCCGTTTCCAAGCAGATGTGCGCCAAGCCGATCGGCCGCGCCGCCTGGCGCTTCGAGGAGGTCGAGCCGCACTGGGACCGGCTGATGCTGCGCAGCTTCATCCGGGAAGGCGGCAAGCGGGTGCTCTACCAGGACGGTCCGCTCGCCAAGATCCGTGATCCACGCGAGCTGATTTTCGGCTGGAAGGACGAGAAGCGCCTGCCGATGGGTACCGTCATGTTCTGCGGCACCATGCCGGCGATCGGCGCAATCCGCTCCTCCTCGCGCTTCGAGATGGAGCTCGATGATCCCGTGCTCGGCCGCAAGATCACCCACGCCTACGAGATAGAGACACTCCCCGTCATAGCCTGAGCAGCGACGAAGTCGAGAATCGCCGCCACCACCTTGGGATCGGCCAGCAGCCGGTTGTGGCCAAGACCACGCGTCACCATGAGCTCCGCGCCGGGCAAAGCGTGCGCCGCACGAGCGGCCTCGGCCACGGGGACCTGCCGGTCGGTCTGGTCGTGGATCAGCAGCAGCGGCATCTTCACCTTACCCACGATGTGGCGGACGTCGAAGTCCGCCGCCGGGCGGCCAACATGGTGCTCGACGGACGCGATGAACGCCGCAGCACCGCGCCTCGACAGGCCGACGACACGTGCGAAGCGCTGCAGCTCGCGCTTCAGCGACGAGGGCGCGGAGACCAGGGCGACGCGCGACGCGCCGCCCCGATGGGCGATCGAGAACAGGCTCATGGCGCCACCCATCGAATGGCCCACCACGGCATGCACGGGGCCCAGCCGCTCGAGCGTGCGTTCGATGGCAGCGATGAACTTCACCGCCGTGAGCTCGTCGCCCGCCGACTCGCCGTGCGCGGGCACGTCGAGCGCGACCGCGGCGAAGCCGCGTGTGACCAGTGCCTCGATGACGGCGCCGAACTGGGCGCGATTGCCCTCGAAGCCGTGGACGAGCAGCACCCTGGGCCCCTCGCCCCAGCGCCAGGCGACGAGCCCGTCGCCAAGATCGATGCGCTCGTCGGCCACGGGTAACTCGAGGAGCGGCGGTGGCCGCACGTGGCGGCGCGGCTCGAGCATCATGCGACGGAAGAACGGAGCGACCAGCGACGGCGCCACGTAGCTGGCCGCGGCGAGCGCGGCGATCGGCAGAGGCACGGCAGGCATGGAGACCTCCAGACAGGTGCAGTTACACTTATCTGTCCCGACGACGCCCCTGCGACAAACGAGCTTGCCTGCGAATTTACGTAACTTTTCTTCATGCATGGCTTCCCTGCAGGGCCGGCCTTGCGTCGGCGCCACCGGTAAACGTACGTTCAGCGCCCTCGGGAGGACTCAGTGACGATCAAGGGCGCATTCGACGGCATCACCGTTCTCGACTTCACCCAGGGCATCGCGGGGCCGCACGCCTCGATGCTGCTGGCGCTGCACGGCGCCGACGTGATCAAGATCGAGCCGCCGGAAGGCGACTGGGGCCGCGCGCTCGGCGAGCTGAAGGGCGACCATTGCGCCCACTCCGTCGCGTTCAACCGCGGCAAGCGCTCGATCGCGCTCGACCTCAAGTCGCCGGACGGCATCGCGGTGGTGAAGAAGATCGCGGCCAAGGCCCATGTCGTGATGGAGAGCTTCCGCCCCGGCGTGATCTCGCGGCTGGGCTTCGGCTACGAGGAGATGAGGAAGCTCAATCCGAGCGTGATCTACTGCTCGGTCTCGGGCTTCGGCCAGACCGGCCCCTACAGCAAGCGCCCGACGGTCGACGGGCTGATCCAGGCGTTCAGCGGCATGATGGTGATGAACAAGATGCCTGACGGCACGCCGTGGCGTCAGGGCATGATCGCCGTGGACGTGACGACCGGTCTCTACACCTTCCAGGCGCTGTCGACCGCGCTGATGCGCCAGTTCCGCTACAACGAGGGCTGCTTCATCGATTCGAGCCTGATGCGCGCCGCCGCCGCCTTCCAGGGCGCCAAGCTGATGGAGTGGGTGTTCTCCAAGGGCGCGCCGCCGGTGCTGTACATGCCGGCCGGCAGCTACAAGTCGAAGAACGGCTACATCATGGTTTCGGCGATGCGGCCGCATCACTTTCGCCTGCTGTTCGAGCTGATCGGCCGCGACGACATCGCCAACGATCCGGACCTGCAGAGCCACGAGAGCCGCATCAAGAACGCGCCCAAGATCATCAAGGCGCTGAACGAGACGATGCCGACCAAGACCACCGAGGAGTGGATCGCGATCCTGCAGCCCAAGGACGTGTTCTGCGAGCGCGTGAACAACTACTCCGACTATCTCGACCATCCGCACGTCAAGGAGTCGGGCGCCATCGACTGGATCGAGCAGGACGGGTTCGGCCGCATGCCGGTGGCCAACATCGCCGGGCTCCCGCCGGCCAGCCAGCACGAGCCGCAGCAGCATGCGCCGCACATCGGCGAGGATGCCCCCGACATCTTGCGCGAGTTGGGCTACAGCGCCGCCGACGTCGATGCGATGTACTCACGCGGCGGCGTGCGGGCGCCCGCCCCCGCGATCAAGGCAGCGGACTAGACGCGAAGGCTGCGATTTCGCGCCGGCTGCGCAGGCGCACGACGCGCTTGTCTTTCGCGAGCAGGCCGCACTCGATCTCGAAACGCTGCCGGTTCTTGGCGTGGGTCTTCAGCGCCCAGAGCAGGATCGAGTGCCGGCTGAGGAAGGCGTTGCGCAGGGTCTCGCGGTTTCCCGTGCCCCACAGTTCCTCGCCGGTGGTCGCGCGGCGGATCGTGCGACGCAGGAGCTGGGCCATGACGACCGGCAGCGGCAGGTCGAGCCAGACCAACGTGTCGGCCGCGCGCCAGGTGAGATCGCGAACCTGGCCGTAGTTGCCGACCACGATCCAACCCTCCGCCGACGTCTCGCGCTCGACGCGATGACGGAAGAGATCCGGCGGTGCCGGCTGCCAGTCGCGTCCCCAGAACAGCGCATCGAGCTCGACGACATGCAGACCGGCCTTAACGGCCAGCCGGTCGGCCAGCCAGCTCTTGCCGGATCCCGTCGTTCCGAAGACGACCACGCGCTGCATGGGCCGGACTGTAGCGCCGGCGCCGCGACCGTTGCAGGACCGCTTTTCGCCACACCCCTCTATTGCCGCACGATGCGTCATCGGAGACAGTCGCTGCCATGCATATCGGATTGATCGGCGGCATCGGCCCCGCCGCCACGGACTTCTACTATCGCGGGCTCTATGACCGGCACATGACGGCCGGCACAGCGTTCGAGTGCACTATCGCCCATGCCGACGTGCGCACCATGTCGCGCAATCTCTCGGAGGGCCGGAACCGGGAGCAGGCGGAAATCTTCGCCGGCCTGATCGGTCGGATGAAGGCCGCGGGTGCGCAGACCGCCGCCGTGACCTCGATGGGTGGGCATTTCTGCATCAACGAGCTGCTGCCGATCTCGCCCCTGCCCCTGGTCCACGGCATCCGCGCCGTCGATGCCGGGATCGCCAAATCTGGCCTGAAGAAGATTGGCGTCATGGGAACGCGCCTCGTCATGGATACGCGTCTCTATGGCGGCGTTTCCGCGGCCGAGCTGATCGCCCCCGAAGGCGACATGTTCGGCCAGGTGGCCGACGCCTACGGCGCCATGGCGCAGGCAGGACGGATCAACGACCAGCAGCGCAACGTGTTCTTCAAGGCGGGCGAGGCGCTGATGAAACGCGGCGCCGAGGCCATCATGCTGGGCGGCACCGACCTGTTCCTCGCCTTCCAGGATCGCCCATCGCCCTTCCCGCTGGTCGACTGCGCCGACATGCATGTCGACGCGATCTACCTCGCCTCCAAGGCCTGAGCGTCAGGCACAGCTCTTCAGCAGATTGGCGGCGGCGGAATCGTCCGGCCACAGGGCCAACGCCGCCTCGAAGTGCCGACGCGCCGTCGTTGTATCGTTCGCCAGCAGCGCCTCGACACCGCGTAGCAGGTCTGCGCTGGTTCTCAGCTTGGCCGCGCGCTCGTCTGGCGGATCGCCGTCGAAGACCTCGAACAGCACGACAGGCTGGGTCTTGCCCTTGACCACCACCACGTCGAGCGGACGCAAGGCGTAGGCCGTCGGATCGCGAAGCTGCGCCAGCGTGTACTGCGAGATCAGCATCCTGACGTGATAGACCTTGGTCAGACTCTCGACCCGCGAGGCTAGGTTGACGGCGTCGGAGATCACCGTGCCGTCCATGCGGTGGCGTTCGCCGATCGTGCCCATCATCAGCGATCCCGTGTTGAGACCGATGCCGATACCGACCGGCTCGGGGCCGGTGCGCTCGGCGTTGAAGGCCTTCAACGTCTCCATCATGGCGAGGCCGGCGCGCACGCCGTCGTCGGCGTGCTCGAACAGCGCCATGATGGCGTCGCCGATGTACTTGTCGATGAAGCCGCCATGGTCGCGGATCACCGGCCCCATGCGCTCGAGATAGGCATTGATGAAGGCGAAGTTCTCGTCCGGCGTCATCGCCTCCGACAGGCTGGTGAAGTTGCGGATGTCGGAGAACAAGATGGTCATGTCCTGGCGCTTGTTGTCGCCCAGCGCCACCGAAAGGATGTTGGCCTTGCCGATCTTCGCCAGGAAAGCATGCGGCACGAAGCGCTCGATGGAGAGGTTGGTCTCCTTGAGGTCGTTGATGGTGGTGCGCACCGAATCGCGCATCGAGGCAAAGCTGCGGGCGAGATGGCCTATCTCGTCACGGCGCTCGGTGTCGGCGATGGCATGATCGAGGTCGCCGCCGGCAATGGCGCCCGCTTCGCCCCGCAGGTTGAACAGCGGATCGAGGATCTGCCGCTGCAGCAGGCGCGAGGCCAACCAGAAGACCAGCGGCAGCATCAGCGCCAGCACGATCATCGAGCTGGCGAAGACGTGCAGCACGGCCTGGCGGGCGAGGCCGGTGTCGTAGGTGATCTTCCGGACGACCACCATCGACTCCGCGTCCTTGTCGCCTGCCGCGCCGCGATACAGGCTGTAGGTGGTGACATGACGACCGCTCTCATCGGTTACCTGATAGCGCCCGTCCTTGACGACCTTCTCGGCGATCACCGGCGCAAGCTTGCGGCCTGCCTGGATCAGCGACCAGGTGCCTGCCGCGTTGATCAGGTAGACGTCGACGTCTGTCACATAGGCGTTGGACTGGACGGCGTCGGCGAAATAATCCTCGAAGAAGAACTGGCTCATCCAGCCGAAGTCGCTCTGCTTCAGGGTGGCGCGGACGTCGGTCGAGGTCTCGAGGATGTAGTCCGTTCCCGGCGGCCCGTAGTAGCTGTAGGTGCGCAGCGTGCCGGTGACGGCCGACAGGTCGATGCCGTCGGACATCACCTTGCCCTTGCCGAAGACGCCGTCGAGGAAGTCGGTGAAGGACCCGACAGGGAAAGAGAGCCCCATGTCGTAGGCGAGATTGGTCTGGAAGACCTTGTGCTGGCGATTGATGAAGTAGACGTGCTCGACGCCGTACTTGGCCGCGAGGGTGTTGAGCTCGTCGATCGTCAACTCGGACGGCGATCGGCCCGTTCGCTCGACCTCGGCCGCCATCTCCGGCAGCACCTTCTCCATGTGGACGTGATTGCGCTTGTTCTCGCTGCGCAGCATCGTCTCGAACACCGCAAAGCGTTCGCTGAGGCTCGTCTCGATACGCTTCAGGTCCTCGTCCTGCAGGCCCGAAACCAGCCGATACATGGCGAGCGACGCCACCACCGTCGCGCCGAGGCTGACGGCCACCATCACGGCAAGGAGAAAGAGACCGACCTTACGCTTCATCGAAGGACCGGCCTCCGGCGGGTCAGCTATTCTGCCACAGGCGCGTTGTGTAGGCGCTTTCGACGTTGGCGTCGATCTGGGCGGCGACTTCGGCGCTTTCGCCGATGCGCGGCGCGATGATCTTGCCGAAGGAGATGCGACCAGGCGCCGGCCAGGCCTTGGGGTCCCACAGCTTGGCGCGCACGATCGAGCGCGCGCAATGGAAGTAGCAGTGCTGGATACGTACCCGCATGGCCAACAGCGCCGGCTTGCCGAGCGAACTCAGCGACGCCACGAGGTCGGCGTCGTCATAGATTTCGGCGGTGCCCGAGATGCGCAGCGTCTCGCCGGTCGCCGGCACCAGGGCGATCATGCCGATCTTGCCGTTGGTCAGGACATTGGTCAGGCCGAAGGCCAGGTTGTTGCCGACCCGCTCGGGAATCAGCAGTGTCTTCGGATCCTCGACGCGAATGAAGCCGGGTTCGTCACCCTTGGGCGACACCTCGATGGTGCCGTCTTCCGCGGTCGTGCCAACCAGCGCGAAGGGGCAGCGCTTCAGGAACTCGATCGACTGCTCGTCGAGCGCGTCGAGGATCTTGCTACGCGTCGCGGGGCGCGGCTCCGTGATGATGCGCCGGAGGTCTGCCGTCGAATTGAGGCGGGCCATGACGAAATTCCCTTCAAGAATCGTTCGCAACTACCATCGACCAGTCGGGTCCGGGATTCAACCACGCCCTTTCCGGGGATTCGCCAGCCCGTCCATGTTGGCGTAGAGGCGGCGCAGGGCGGCCTTGAGCTGCTCGGCCTCCTTCGGCCCGATGCCCTGCAGCGCCACCTTCTCGTAGCGCTCGGCAATGGGCAGCAGTCGCTGCGTGAGGCGCCGTCCCGCCGTCGCCGCATGCAGGACGACGACCCGCGCATCCTCGGGATCGCGGCGGCGGGCCACGAGATCCTTTTTCTCCATGCTGTCGACGAGACGGGTGAGCGTCGACATCTCGATTGACGTCGTCTGCGCCAGGTCGCCCATGCGGCGTCCGTCGCGCTCGTGCAGCGCCGCCAGCACGCGCCAGATCTGAAGCGTCGCACCGAGCGGCCGGACCTCCTCACCGAAGGCCGTGGCGATGCGCGTGCCCGCCCGGTTCAGGAGATAGGGCAGGTAGGTATCGAGCGGTCCCATCGTTCAGCCCGCGAAGTGCGGTGCGATCTCCGTCATGAAGCGCTGCATCTGCTCCTTCACCATCATGTGCGGCTTGCGACCGTAGTTGAAGTAGAGAATGACCTCGGCGACGCCCGCCGCCTCGACCTTCTTCAGCGTGTCGACGATGTGCTGCGGGCTGCCGCACAGGATCGACTTGTCGGTGAGCTTCTCCGGCCGCATGTCACGCAGGATGTTCACGATGTCGACGAAGTACTTGTAGGTCGGCGGCACCTTCTCGCCCGAGGAGGAGGGGAAAGCCGCGATCAGCGCGTCCTGGAAGTAGCGCACCAGCGCCTCCTTCCCGTACTGCTCCTCCTCCGGCGTCGAGGCAATGTGCACGAAGTAGGAGCACATGGCGCGTCGCATCGGCCGCTTGAATCCGGCTTCACAGGTCTCGCGGTAGACGCGCACGGCGTCGGCCAGCGAGCCGTACACCATGGCCGCCGCGAACGGCGCGTAGATCACGTTCCAGTCGTTCTTCGCCGCGAGCTCCATCGAGGGTCGCGAGAAGCAGGCCACATAGGGCCGCAGCGGGTTCTGGGCCGGCTTCGGCCGCACCTCGACGTCCTTGAACTCGTAGAACTTGCCCTTGTGCGACCACTTGCCGGGCTCGGTCCAGGCACGCCACAGGATCTCGAGGCCCTCGGCGAACAACTCTGAGGAATCGTCGAACGAGGCCTGGAACGGCTCGTACTCCTTGCGGTCGTAGCCGCGGCCGGCCGCGAAATCGACGCGGCCACCGGAGAGCAAGTCGAGCGTCGCCCATTCCTCGGCAACGTGCAGCGGATGATGGACCGGCAGCAGGGTCACGGCGGGCGCGAGCCGGATCTTCGTCGTGGCACCGGCGAGCTGCGCCAGGATCGCGAGCGGCGAGGCGTTGACGCCCAGCAGGTTGAAATGATGCTCGCCGATCCAGGCCGAGTTCAGCCCGACCTTCTCGGCCCACAGCGCCTCGGCGTAGATGTCCTTAATGAAGCTCTCGGCCGTCCGCGGATTGTCCGGGTAGCGGTTGTCGCTCAGCGTGAAGTAGCCGAATTGCATGACCTTGCCCTCCCTGGAGCAAGGATCATCCGCCCGATCAAGATATTTGTAAATGCAAATAAATGATCAGGCAGCACTCGCGGTCGGCGCCGCAGCCTCGGCCAAGGTCATCAGCCAGTCGCGGAAGGCCTTGATCTTGCGCCGCCGGATCGCCTCGGCGGGATAGACCACGTAGTAGGCGAACTCGCTCGGCATCTTGAGGTCGAATGGCGCCACGAGGCGGCCGGCCTTGAGGTCGGGCGTGACCAGCGGATTGCGGCCGAGCGCCACCCCCAGCCCGTCCATCGCCGCCTGGTAGGCCACGATCGCATTGTCGAACATGACGCCGCGCGAGGCGTCGATGCCCTTGACGCCCGCGGCCGTCAGCCAGACCTGCCAGTCGTCGGGGAAGGTGCCGATGTGCAGCAGGGTGAAGCGCTTGAGGTCGGCGGGCTTCTTCAGCGCATTCGGTCCCTTGACGAGCGACGGGGCACAGACCGGCAGCACGTCCTCGCCTACCAGGCGCTCGGCCATCAGGTTCGGCCACTGGCCGCGGCCATAGCGGATGCCGATATCGACGTCCTCACGCGAGAAGTCGACCAGGCCGGTGCCGGTGCTGACGCGCACGTCGATCTCGGGATTGGCTCGCTGGAAGCCGCCGAGCCGCGGCACCAGCCACTTGGTGGCGAACGAAGCCGTTGTAGTCACGGTGAGGTGTCCGCCGCGGTCCTTCTGCAGGAGCTTCTCGGTCGCCTCGTTGAGCTGGTCGAAGGCCGAGCGCACCGCCGGCAGGTAGGCCTGGCCCGCCTCCGACAGCAGCAGCGAACGATTGCGCCGCACGAACAATTTTAATCCGAGACGCTGCTCGAGCCCACGCACTTGGTGGCTGATCGCGGCCTGGGTGACGCTGAGTTCCTCGGCGGCATCCGTGAAGCTCA
>SCVT01000563.1 GCA_004296815.1 Reyranella sp.
TCGGCCGGCGGCTCGGCCAAGCAGGGCCGCAACCGCGCCAACCAGGCGATCCTGCCGCTGCGCGGCAAGATCCTGAACGTCGAGCGCGCGCGCTTCGACAAGATGCTGAGCTCGGCCGAGATCGGCACGCTGATCACGGCGCTGGGCACCGGCATCGGCCACGACGATTTCGACCTGGCCAAGCTCCGCTACCACAAGATCATCATCATGACGGACGCCGACGTCGACGGCTCCCACATCCGCACGCTCCTGATGACGTTCTTCTACCGCCAGATGCGCGCGCTGATCGACGCCGGCCACCTCTACATCGCCCAGCCGCCGCTCTTCAAAGCGGCCAAGGGCAAGTCGGCGATCTACGTCAAGGACGAGCGCGCGCTCGATGACCACCTGATCCAGACCGGCCTCGAGGGCGCCTCGTTCAAGCTGGGCGACGGCTCGGTGATGGCGGGCGCCGACCTGCGCCAGACCGTCGACATCGCCCGCTCGGTCAGCAACCTCGTGAAGCCGCTCTCGCTCTCGCGCCGCGTTACCAGCCAGGCAGTGATCGAGCAGGCCGCCATCGCGGGCGCCTTCAAGCCCGACGTGCTGGCCGATGGCGAGCTCGCGCGGCAGACCGCCGACTACATCGCCCGCCGTCTCAACGCGGTGAGCAGCGCGCTGGAGCGCGGCTGGACCGGCGAGCCGACGCCGGACGGCGGCCTCGTCTTCACGCGCCGGCTGCGCGGCGTGCAGGAACGACACGTGATCGATGCGCCACTGATCAAGAGCGCCGAGGCGCGCCGCCTCGATGCCCTGGCCGACTCGCTGCAGGCTGTCTACATGAAGCCCGGCGCCTTCGTGACGAAGGACAAGGAAGTGGCGATCGCCTCGCCCACCGAGCTGTTCGCCGCCGTGCTCGAGGCCGGCCGCAAGGGCGTCACCATCCAGCGCTACAAGGGCCTGGGCGAGATGAACCCCGACCAGCTCTGGGAGACGACGCTCGACCCCGAGGCGCGCACGCTCCTGCAGGTCAAGATCAACCACGCCGACGAGGCCGACGAGATCTTCTCGACCCTGATGGGCGATGTGGTCGAGCCGCGTCGCGAGTTCATCCAGGACAACGCCCTCAAGGTTGCCAACCTCGATGTCTAGGTTCCTTGCCTGCCTGGTCGCCGTGGCGGCACTGCTCGGTGCGTCCCTCGTCGCGGCGCAGACCCAGTCGACGGCGCCGTCGGCCCATGCCGGCACCAAGCTCAACTTCCCGGGCACGCTGGGCGGCGCGACCTTCGAGCGTTCGGTGAACTATGCCGCCCCGCCGGCCAACAATCCGGGCCAGGGCGTCGGCTACTACTACTCGACGCCCAAGCGGCTGATCATCAACGTCCAGGTCTACGATCTCGGCCGCCGCGTGCCGGCCGGCAGCGACAATCCGACGGTGATCGCCCAGTTCAACACCGAGGTCTCCTCGGCCGAGCAGCAGTTCAAGTTCGGCGGCTACACCCAGTTCCAGAAACCCTCGGTGCCCTCGACCTGTACCTACAGCGCCGTCAGCTTCCGCTGCATCACCTACAGCGGCCTCAACCAGGCCAACAGCCGCGTCTTCAGCCGGGTGCTGCTGACAGGCTTCCGCGACCACTTCGTCAAGATCCGCATCGACTGGGCGCAGTCGCACCAGCAGACCGCGGCGGATGCCGACGCCGCCCTCCAGGCCTTCGTGCCGGCGCTGATGCGCTGACGGGCAGCAGGCGCGTCGCCTCGCCGGAAGGCAAGCCAACCGACTGGCAATTCACCTGGATCCGGCGCCGGGCGAGGACGCTTATGTCGCCCGAAGCGGGACATTCCCGGATTCGTTTCGTGACGCTTTTCTTTCCTGTCGACAGCCCTTTGTTGTCGGCACTGCGCGGGCTTTCGCCGGTGCGCAATCGTATATAGATAGGATTTTTACGCTCGCCTGTCAGGCGGTTCGCCGTGTAGAGTGGCGACGTGGTGCACAATCTTACTCTCGTCCACGCGCTGCTGGCGCTTGCGGCGGCGGCGAGCATCTATCTCGTGGTCCGAGAGCTGCGCCGTACCTACGTCTCGCAATGGCGCCTCTTCGCGCCCGGCGCCGTCGCGATGGTCGCGGCCACGGGCCTCATGCTCCTCCAGATCGGCGGCGGGCAGGCGCGCTGGCCCTTCGCGGTGGCGCTCGTGGCCGGGGTGATCATCGGTATCGCCCGCGGCCTGATGATCGACGTCCATCACGACCTCTACCAGCCGCAGATCATCATCTCTCGCGCCGCCCGGATCTCCTTCCTGTGCGTGGCGCTGGCAATCGGCGGCTGCGTGGCGGCCGAGATCGCGGGCGCCTTCGCGAGCCCGGCGCTGGACAAGGTCCGGCTGTGGGCCGCGTTGATCGCCGTGGTCTGCGCGGTGGCGATGCTGGGCCGGGCGCTGATGCTGACGATCCGCCTGCACCGCCACAGCTAACGGTCTATTGCCGCCGGCTGCGTTGCCACAGCCAGAGCGCACCCAGCACCACCAGCGAACCCGCGAAGGCCGCCACGACGTCGCGCAGCGAGATCGCCACCTTGTCGAGCTCCGGCAGCAGGCCCAACAGGCGGAAGGCGAGGCCGCCCACCAGCGCGCCTGCAAGGCCCACGACGAGGTTGCGCCACAGGCCGAGCCCTTTGCGGTCCCAGGCGATGAGCCGGCCGGCGATGCTGCCGCCGATCAGGCCGACGACGATCCAGACGATCAGTTGGTCGAGTGACGGCATCCTGCTCCTCCTAGTCCGGTTCGGACCCGGTGATGAGGCGCGCGCCGGACTGGAAAGTCACGTAGGACCAGATCCAGTCGAGCATGACGATGGCGCGATTGCGGAAGCCGATCAGGAACGAGACGTGGACCAGGCCCCACATCAGCCAGGCGAGCGTGCCGTCGAGCCGCAGCCAGCCGAAATCGGCGACGGCGGACCGGCGGCCGATCGTGGCCATCGTGCCGAAGTCGCGGTAGCGGAACGGCGGCGGCGCCGGCTTGCCGGCGAGGCGGGCGCGCAGCACGCGCGCGACATAGGCGCCCTGCTGCTTGGCGACGGGCGCCAACCCCGGGAGCGGCTGGCCGTCGACACCGGCTACGCTTGCCGTGTCGCCGATGACGAAGATCTCGGGATGGCCGGGCACGGTGAGGTCGGGTCCGACCGGCACGCGCCCGATACGGTCCTTCTCAACGCCCAGCCAATGGCCGGCGGCCGATGCCGCGACACCCGCGGCCCAGACGATCGTCTCGGCCGGCACATACTCCGAGCCGATCGTGACGCCGCCGTCGTCGCAGTGCGTGACCGGCGTACCGAGCCGGACCTCGACATGCAGGCGCTCGAGCGCCTTGTGCGCGGCATCGCTCAGCGCCGGCGGGAAAGCTGGCAGCACGCGCGCGCCTGCCTCGACCAGCACGATGCGCGCATCGCGCGGATCGATGGTGCGGAAGTCGTGACGCAGCGCCACATGGGCGAGCTCGGCGATGGATCCCGCCATCTCGACGCCGGTCGGGCCGGCGCCGATCACCACGAAGCTGAGCAAGCGCCGCCGGGCCTCGGCACTGTCGGAGGCCTCGGCCTGCTCGAAGGCGGTCAGGATGCGGCGGCGGATGCTGGTGGCGTCGTCGATCTTCTTCAGGCCCGGCGCCACGCTCTCCCACTCGTCATGGCCGAAATAGGCGTGGCGCGAGCCGGTCGCCAGCACAAGCTGGTCGTAGGGGATCTCGCGCCCTTCGGAACGATCGTCGAGCCGCACGACTCGGCGCTCCCGGTTGACGCCAGACACCTTGCCCAGCACGACGCGCACATTGGCGGCGCGGCGCAGGATGGCGCGGATCGGTGACGCGATCTGGGCCGGCGACAGGCCGGCCGTCGCCACCTGGTAGAGCAGCGGCTGGAAGAGGTGATAGTTGCGGCGGTCGATGACGGTGACGTCGGCGTCGGCGCCGCCGAGCGCATGCGCCGCGCTCAGGCCGCCGAACCCCGCGCCGACGATGACGATGCGCGGCCGGACCATGCCGGCAGTTTACAGCACCATCTGCGTCTGCGTCACGACGGCGACCAGCTTGCCCTCGGCGGTGGTGACGCGGGTCGTCCAGACCATGGTGCGGCGGCCGCGATGGACGGGCGTCGTCTCGCCCACCACCGTTGTGCCGACCGGCGCCGGCCCCACGAAGTTGGTCTTGCTCTCGATCGTGGTCGTGCCCTTGCCCTCGGGCAGATTGAGCACGGTGGCGGCGGCGCCCAGCGTGTCGGCGAAGGCCATGACCGCGCCACCGTGCAGGATGTCGGGCCGCGTGCAGAG
Source organism: Reyranella sp. (assembly GCA_004296815.1). Lineage (GTDB taxonomy): Bacteria > Pseudomonadota > Alphaproteobacteria > Reyranellales > Reyranellaceae > Reyranella. The sequence goes on from SCVT01000563.1 coordinate 4,299, forward strand.
TTCCTTGCGGACGACCATCTCGGCCTTCACCAGGGTCTCGCTCGCGGCGGTGAACTTCAGCCCCAGCACTTCGGCGAAGGGCAGCTTGACGTTGTTCAGGAGCTGAAGCTTGTCCATGTCCGTTTCCTCTTAGGCGGCGGCGCCGATCTTGCGCAGGCCGAGATACTCCAGGATGGCGAGATCGGCCACGATGAGAGCGAGCACGACGATGCCCGCGATCCCGGCCGTGGTCCACGAGGCCGGCAGCGCCAGCACGACGACGCTGGCCGCCACCCAGGCGATGTCGGCGGCGAAGATCGT
>SCVT01000564.1 GCA_004296815.1 Reyranella sp.
GGCGATCAGCTCGGTCGCCCTCTGGCTCGGCCAGCCGCCGGCCGCCGCCCTGATCATCGGCGCCTGCCTCGCCCTTTCATCGACCGCGATCGTCATGGAGCTGCTGTCGGGTCAGCGCCGCATGATGTCGACCACAGGCCGCACCAGCTTCGCCATCCTGCTGGCACAGGATCTGGCGGTCGTGCCTCTCCTGTTCCTGATCAGTGCGCTGGGTGGCCATTCCGAAGGTTCGGTGGTCCAGGGCGTCGTGCTGGCCCTGGTCGAGGCGGCCATCGCCGTCGGCGTGATCGCGGTGGTCGGCAGGGTCGTCCTGAAGCCGCTCTTCCGGCTGGCCGCGAGTACCGACAATCCCGAGTTCTTCATGGCCGCGACTCTGCTGATCTCGGTCGGATCGGGCGTCATCGCGGCCTACGCAGGCCTTTCGATGGCGCTGGGCGCCTTCATTGCCGGCCTGCTGCTGGCGGAGACCGAGTACCGGCGCGCAGTCGAGGCGATGATCGATCCGTTCCGTGGGCTCCTCCTCGGTGTCTTCTTCTTCTCCGTCGGCATGCACATCGACGTGAGCTTCCTCTGGCGCGAGCCGCTCCTCGTGATCGGCGGCTTCTTCGCCATGATGATCGCCAAGACCGTGCTGCTGGTTCCGCTTTGCCGCCTGTTCGGCGTGCCCTGGGCCGCCAGTGTCGAGACCAGTTTGCTGCTGGCGCCGGGCGGCGAGTTCGCCTTCATCGGCATCGGGCTCGCGACGCAGCATGCGCTGATCGACGGCGGCGTGGCGGCCGGCGTGCTGGCCGTCGTCTCGCTGACCATGGGTACCCTGCCCTTCGTCTCGCTGTTCGCCCGACGCGCGGCGCAGAATGTCGAGATGAAGGTCTCGGGCGAACCGCCGTCGACGCAGTTGCCGCCCGACGATCATCTGAAGCGCGTGATCGTCGTGGGACATGGCCGCGTCGGACAGCTCGTCTGCGACCTGCTGGACAAGCACGAGATCTCCTATCTCGCGGCCGACCGCGACGCCGTGCGCGTCGAACGCTGGCGCAAACTCGGACGCCCGATCTATTTCGGCGACGCATCCAATCCGCTGTTCCTGCAGCGTTGTGGCATCGACGAGGCTGTGGGCGTGATCGTCACCATCGACACGGCCGCTGTGGACGATGTGGTCCGTGCGGTTCGGGCCCGTCGGCCGGACGTGATGATCGTGGCGAGAGCCCATGATGCACAGCATGCCCGCCATCTCTACACGCTGGCCGTCACCGACACGGTGCCCGAGACCATCGAGGCGAGCCTGCAGCTCGCCGAGTCGGCGTTGGTCGGCCTCGGCGTGCCGATGGGTCTGGTGATCGCCTCGATCCACGAGCGGCGCGAGCAGGTACGCAACGAGCTGCAGGCGGCGGCCGGCGGAACCGCGTCGATGACCGAGCAGATCCGCCGCGCCCGGCGCGACAAGGCCGTCAAGTCGTGAGCCGGCCATGAAAGTCATCAGCTGGAATCTGTTGCGTCTCGTCGGCGCCGCCGTCGAGGACGTGGCGACCCTGATCGGCGCCGAGAAGCCCGACGTGCTCCTCATGCAGGAAGCCACGCAGCACATGGACAAGCTCACCACGTTGGTCGGCGGACATTTCTATCGCCTGTCGTGGCTGGGCCGAGTCCACGGGCTGGGAATCTGGAGCCCGCATCACTTTCCGCGGCCCACCGCACTGTCGCTGCCGGCGTCGCGCCTGCCGGGCCGGCTACCGCGACGCCGCGCCCAGATCACCCAGGTGGCCGGGATCACCTTCGCCAACGTCCACCTCTCGCATGGCCAGCTCCTCAACCGCCGCCAGCTCGCGCACATCGCCGCGACGCTGCACGGCAAGCCTTCGGCGATCATCGGCGACTACAATGCCGTCGGCCCGGTTCTCCTGCCCGGGTTCGTCGATGTCGGCCCGCGCGAGCCCACGCATCTCTCCGGCAACGTCATGCCAGTCCGGCTCGACCGCTGCCTGGCGCACAATCTCTCCTGCCGGGCCGCCGACGCGCTCGATTTCGGCCCGTCCGACCACCGTCCGATCCGGCTCGATCTCAGGGTCGCCGAAAGTCAGGCATGCGTCGGCCCGCCTCCCAACCGCCGGGACCGACTGCGCCGCTTCTACAGGTAGGGCTGCAGCAGCCGCGCGGCGCTGTTGCGCAGACGGATCAGGAGCCGGTCGCTGTCGATGTCAGCGAGCGTCATACGCATTTCCGGCCGGATCAACTCGGCGAGCTGGCGGGCGAAGGCGCTATCGTGCAGCTCGACGTTCAGCTCGAAGTTGAGCCGGAAGCTGCGGGTGTCCCAGTTGGCGCTGCCGATCAGTGACCACGAATCATCGATCGTCATCAGCTTGGAATGATCGAAGGGCGCCGCCATCAGCCAAATGCGGCAGCCCGCCTCGATGAGCGGTCGCAGCGGCACGCGTCGCGCCCAGTCGAGGATCGCGTGATTGGAGTGCTCCGGCAGGACGATATCGACCGTGATGCCGCGCATTGCAGCGAGGCCAAGAGCCATGGTGAGCGGTTCCGGCGGCAAGAAATAAGGCGTCGCTAGCCGCACCGATTGGCGCGCACAGGAAATAGCGTGCAGGGCGACGAATTCGATCTGCTCCATGTCCTCGTCGGGGCCCGAGGTGATGACGCGGGCCGCCACCGAGCCTGCCTTCTCGAGCACCGGGAACCAGTTCTCGGTTAGCAGCTGCTCTCCCGTCGTGAACAGCCAGTCGTCCGCGAACGCGTCGGTGAGTTGCTCGACGACCGGCCCCTCGATCCGGAAGTGAGTGTCGCGGACGCGATGCAGCGGATCGCTCTCCTCGATGTTCTCGACGCCGATGTTGAGACCGCCGGTGAATGCCACACGCCCGTCGATCACCAGCACCTTGCGATGGTTGCGCAGGTTCACGAACGGCATGCGCCAGGGAAAGTACGAATGCAGGAAGCGGGCGATAGGCACGCCTGCCTTGCGCAGGTGCTGGTAGGTCCCCGACCAGAAGTAGCCGCCGCCGACGCCGTCGATCAGCACGCGCACCTGCACGCCGCGCCGTTGCGCCTGGATCAGGGCCTGATGGAACTTCTCGCCGGCCGCATCGGCGCGAAAGATGTAGCTGCACAGGCCGATGCTCTTCTGGGCCCGCTCGATCTCCTCGAGCATGCGAGGATAGGCCTGGTCACCGCTTCGCAAGACCTCGACCGAATTGCCGGGCTCGGAGGGCAGCCCCGTCAGCCGACCGACCGCGAATTCGAGAGGCGTCAGCGAATCTGTGGCGGTCGCCGCCGTTCCAGGTTCCGCCATCGCCAACGGGAGCCGCTCGCGCCGCAGCCTCTTGGCCCGCCGCTTGACGCGGTTGACGCCCATGATCGCGTAGAGCAATCCGCCCAGGAACGGCGACAGCCAGGCGATGCCGATCCACGAGACGGCCGCGCCGACATTGCGCTTGTAGAGCAGCACATGGACGGTGACCGCGCCGGCGATGGTCACGTGCCCGATCGCCGCCGCCGTGCCCACCAGTGTCGTCAGGTCGTCGGCGACAATCACCTTGTCCGCTCCCCGCCTTCCGTCCGCAGAAGGCCGAGACCGGTTTTAGCGGTGCGCCACGCGCTAGGCGACCGCTTTGATGGTCTTGGCCGTGATCTCGACGATCTCGTCGATCTGCGCCTTCTCGATGACCAGCGGCGGCGACATGGCGATGGCATCGCCCGACTGGCGGACCATCAGGCCGAGTTCGAAGGCCTTGGTGAAGGCCTTGTAGCCGCGCGTGCCGACCGCGCCTTCCGGCGCGAGATCGATACCGCAGGCGAGGCCGAGGTTGCGGATGTCGGTGACGTTCGGCAGGCCCTTCAGCGAGTGGATGCCTTGCTCCCAGTAGGGCGAGAGCTCGGCCGAGCGGGCGAACAGCTCTTCGTCGCGGTAGATGTCGAGCACCGCGGAGGCGGCGGCGCAGGCCAGCGGATGCGCGGAGTAGGTGTAGCCGTGGAACAGGTCGATCGCGTTGTCCGGTCCCTGCATCAGGCCGTCGAACACCTTCTTGTGCACGAACACGCCGCCCATCGGCACGGTCGCATTGGAGATGCCCTTGGCGACCGTCATCAGGTCGGGGATCACGCCGAACTTCTCGGCGGCGAAGCCCGTCCCGAGGCGGCCGAAGCCGGTGATGACCTCGTCGAAGATCAGCAGGATGCCGTGCTTGTCGCAGATCTCGCGCAGGCGCTTCAGGTAGCCCTTGGGCGGCGGCAGGTAGCCCGTGGAGCCGGCGCAGGGCTCGACGATGACAGCGGCAATGTTGGAGGCGTCATGCAGTCCGACGATGCCCTCGAGCGCATCGGCGAGATGCGCGCCCTTTTCCGGCTCGCCCTTGGAGAAAGCGTTCTCCGGCAGGTGCGTGTGCGGCAGGTGGTCGACGCCCGGCAGCATGGCACCGAACCACTTGCGATTGTTCACCATGCCGCCGACGGAGATGCCGCCGAAGCCGACACCGTGGTAGCCGCGCTCGCGGCCGACGAAGCGCGTGCGCGTGCCCTGGCCGTTGGCACGATGGTAGGCGAGCGCGATCTTGAGAGCGCTGTCGACGGCCTCTGAACCCGAGTTGCAGTAGAAGGCATGGTTGAGGTCGCCCGGCAGGAGCGCCGCGTGGCGCGCGGCCAGCTCGAACGCCTTGGGATGGCCCATCTGGAACGAGGGCGCGTAGTCCATCTCGTCGAGCTGCTTGGCGATCGCCGCCTTGATCTCCTCGCGGCCGTGGCCCGCGTTGACGCACCAGAGACCGGCTGTGCCGTCGATGATCTTGCGGCCTTCCGGCGTCCAGTAGTGGACGCCCTTGGCCTTCGCCAACATGCGCGGGTTCGCCTTGAACTGCCGGTTCGCCGTGAACGGCATCAGGAAGGCGTCCATGTTGTTGGCGACAGGCTTGGTGTTCGGCGGAGTCATGGGCGTACCTTCGGCGGGAATTGAACGATCGATGTCACGCTATCACTTGTTCACGTCGACAACCACGCGGCCACGTATTTCTCCTTTGAGGATTTTTGGGGCCAGCGTCATCAGGTCTCCGAGGCCGGCGTCGCTCACGGTCGAGTCGAGCTTGTCGAGCGGCAGATCCGTGCCGAGACGACGCCACGCTTCCTCGCGCGGTGCCTTGGGCAGCATCACCGAATCGATGCCGTAGACCGACACGCCGCGCAGGATGAACGGCAGGATCGATCCCGGGAACGACGGTCCCGCCGCCAGTCCGCAGACCGCCGCGGCACCGCCGTACTTCACCTGCGCGAGCGCCTTTGCAAACATCACGCCGGAAACCGTGTCGACCACGCCGGCGAAACGCTCCGACAGTAGCGGCCGATCGGGCGCCTCGACGAGTTCCTTGCGATCCAGAATCGCCGCCGCCCCCAGCGCCTTGAGATAGTCGCCCTCTTGCGGCCGCCCCGTCGCAGCGGCGACCGTGTAGCCGAGCTTGGCCAGGATCGCGACGGCGACCGAGCCGACGCCGCCCGCGGCCCCCGTCACCAGGATCTCGCCCGCCGCCGGCTTGATGCCGTGCTTCTCCAGCGCCATCACGCAGAGCATCGACGTGTAGCCTGCGGTTCCGATCGCCATTGCGCGCTTGGCCGAGATCGCGGCCGGAAGCTTGACCAGCCAATCGGCTTTCACGCGCGCCTTCGCGGCGTAGCCGCCCCAGTGCAGCTCACCGACCCGCCAGCCGTTCAGCACGACCTTGTCGCCCGCCTTGAACGCCGCGTTGTCGGACTTCTCCACCGTGCCTGCGAAATCGATGCCGCCGACATGAGGCCAGGCCTTCACCAGGCCGCCGCCGGTCGTCAGCACGAGCCCGTCCTTGTAGTTCAGGGTCGAGTATTCGACCGCCACGGTGACGTCGCCCGCCGGCAGGTTGTCCTCGGACAGGGCCTCGACGGCGCCGCTCACCTTGCGATCGGCACCCTGGTTGAGAACGAGCGCGCGAAACGACATTTGCAAACCTCCCGGTAACCGGCGGGTTCTAACACTTGCCAAGCCGCCGCGTCCGCCCCAACTCTAGCGACATGGCCACGCCGAATTTCAGCCTCGTACCGCATCGCGGAGTGATTGCCGTTGGTGGCCCGGATCGCGTCGAATTTCTCCAGGGTCTGATCTCCAACGACACCACGAAGGTGGTGCCGGGTCGGGCGATCTGGGCCGCGTTGCTGACGCCACAGGGCCGCTTCCTGAACGACATGTTCGTGGTCGACGGCAACGACGACACGCTGCTGCTCGAGACCGAGCGCGAGCGGGCGGCAGCGCTGGCCAAGAAGCTGAAAATGTACACGCTGCGTTCCAAGGTCACGGTCGAGGATCGCAGCTCCACGACCGAAGTGGCCGTCGTGTACGGCAAGGATACTCCGGCGACGTTGTCCCATCAGGACGCGATCACCTTCCCCGATCCACGGCTCGATGCGCTGGGCACTCGGGTCATCGCGCCGGCCGGCCGGGCGTCGGCGTTGCTCGCCCAGAGCGGCCTCGTCGAAGAGCCACTCGCCGCCTACGAGGCGTTGCGCCTGTCGCTTGGCGTGCCGGACGGAAGCCGTGATCTGACGGTGGAGAAGGCGTTGCTGCTCGAAAGCGGCTTCGATGAGTTGAACGGCGTGGACTGGAAGAAGGGCTGCTACATGGGCCAGGAGCTGACCGCCCGCACCAAGTATCGCGGCCTGGTCAAGAAGCGCCTGTTCCCCGTCAGCGTCGACGGCGAGGCCCCCGCCCCCGGTACCGCCATCCACAAGGACGGCCACGAAGTCGGCGAGCTGCGGTCGGGCTCTGGCGGCCGCGCCATCGCCATGCTGCAGATCGAAGCGGCACGCAGCAGCAGCACGCTCACTGCAGACGGTGTGCGGATCGTCCCGGAAATCCCGGACTGGATGCGTCTGCCCACCTAGATTCGTTGGCGCATGATAAGAAAGTGCATATAATGCACAACTCATGCGTATTCTTGCACTCGCGGTCGTCGTGGCAGGCTTGGTTGCGACAGCACCGGCGAGCGCGCAGCAATCGGCGCCATCAGAGCAGACACGCGCGGCCTACGACGCCGCCTTCCAGGAGACGCTGCGCAATCCCGGCGATCCCGCGACCCTGCTGCGCTATGCCGATCTCGCCGTCCAGGTCGGCGATCTCGAATCCGCCATCTCCGCGCTGGAACGCCTTCTGCTGCTCGACGGCGATCAGCCGAAGGTCAAGCTCGAGCTCGGCGTTCTCTACTTCCGTCTCGGCTCCTATGAGGCCGCGCGGACCTACCTAGAGAGCGCCCGCGCCTCGGGCCGCGCCACCGCGGAGACACGCGCGCGCGCCGACGACTACCTGCGCGAGGTCGACAGCAAAGTCAGCCGCTCGCAGTTCTCCGGCGACGTCATGGTCGGGCTCGGCTACTCGACCAACGCCAACAGCGGTCCCGGTGCTGCCGCCGGTGCGTTCGGCGCGACGGCGGTCACCAATCCCAACATCTCGCAGCGTCCCGACTTCAATGTGATCGGCGCCGCTACGCTGCGCCATCGCTACGATCTCAACCGCCAGGACAACGGCGCACTCGAGAGCGAGCTGCAGTTCTATACCTCGCGACAGTTCCAGGTCGCCGAAGCGAACGTAGTCTATCTCGATTTCACCACTGGGCCGCGTACCTCGCCGTTCGAGGCCGGCTTCTTCGACGACCTGACCTGGCGTCCCTTTGTGACGGGCCGCTACGTGAACGTGCAGGATGTGACGAGCTACTGGGCATGGGGCGCAGGTCTCGAGTTCGGCGCACCGCTCGGCCCGCAAATCGCCGGCACGCTCTCCGCGTTCGGTAGGCGGCGCGAGTTCGTGAACAGCGTCTACGCACCGACCAACAATCAGTCGTCGGGCAACGAAGGCGTGGTTTCCCTCGAATTCCGTGTCGAGCTCACCTCGTACATGACGATGACGCTGAACGGTGCCTATACGCGCTTCCTCGCGATGACGCCGGCGCAAAGCTACGGCGAGGTCTTGCTGGGCGGCGCCATGGAGATCCGGTTCGTCGACCCCTTGTCCATAAACGGCCGCAATTGGTCCGTGACGCCGAGCATCGGTATGGCGGCAGCGGTATATGATCAGCTGGATCCGTCGGTCAGCACCACGACGGGACGAATGCAGAACGACATCAACCTCGGCCTGATTTTGGCCATACCGCTGGACGACCGTATCTCGCTAGTAGGTCAGGCGAACTACTTCCAGAGGTCAGCTTCGCTTAGCATCTATGCCTACGATGCCTTCAGCACGATGGTGGGTATCGGATGGCGTTTCTAATCTTGGGGGCTTCCATGTTCCGGCCAGGCGTGTTCGCTGTAGCGTCAGCGTGCATTGCGTTGTCCTGCGTACCCGTCGCTCAGGCCAAGGTCGGCGTTACCTCGGTGACGGACGGCGAACCGCTCGGCCAACCGCCCGCCGCGAGCGAGCGCATCCTGCGCGTCGGCATCGACGTGCAGGCAAGCGAACGTGTGACCACCAAGGCCGACGATCGGGCCCATGTCGTCTTCCTCGATGGCACCTCGCTCACGATCGGACCCAACAGCGTCCTCGTCATCGACAAGTACGTCTACGACCCGGATCGCAAGACCGGCGACATCGCGCTCAGCACCACGCGCGGCGTGTTCCGCTTCGTCGGTGGCGCCATCAGCAAGAATAGCGAAGTGACGGTCAAGACGCCGAGCGCCACCATCGGCATCCGCGGCGGCATCGTGCAATTCGCCGTGGCCGAAAACGGCGCAACCTCCGCCAATTTTCTCTATGGCGATACCATGCGCGTCACTGCCCAGAATGTGACGACGATCGCCAACCGGACCGGCTCAAACGTCGAGGTGCCGGCCAATGGACAGCCGACCAAGGCGGCGATCATCCAGCGCGGCCAGATGCCGTCGAACCAGCCCCTCGAGAAGCGACCTGCGGCGGCCCCGCTGCCGGGACCTGCCGGTGCGCGGGCGCCGGTGAACCAGAACGCCGTCAACCAGAATGCTGCCGCTCAGCAGAACTCTCGTGCGCAGCAGGACGCCAGCTCGCGACAGGACACACAGACTGCCCAGAACACACAGCCGACAACGACAGCGCCGCAGTCGACCGCACCGACCAGGTCGCCCGCGCCTGCACCGATGAACGTCGCGTCGATCGGCGATACGCTCGACAGTTCGAACTTCAGCCAGCGCAACTCGAAATTGACGCCGCGCAACGCTCAAGTGTTCGGCGCCTATCGACCGGATGTGAAGGGCGATCCCGGCCAGGGACGACCAGGCGGACCCCAAGGCTCCCCGCCACCGCGCCAGGTTGCAGGAAAAGCGGGACCGCCTCCTACGGCGTTCAAGCCTCCGCCTGTTATTGCCAAGCCGCAGGTGCAGAATGCGACGCGAGCAGCTGTGACCAATATGACCACCCGGAACATCGTTCAGCAGCCGCAGCGGTCCGACAAAAAGTAACGGGTCTGGCCTCTCTGGCTCACGGGGCCTAAGGTTCCTCGCCCGGCGTAACGGGCCAGGAGACGTCCCGTGAAGCTCATCAATCCCAATCCGTTCACGACGCGGCCCGAGATTGTCGGCACGTTCGGCGTCGTCACCTCGACGCACTGGATCGCGACCGCGGTCGGCATGGGCATCCTCGAGAAGGGCGGCAACGCCTTCGACGCCGCCGTCGCCACCGCCTTCACTCTCCAGGTCGTCGAGCCGCACCTCTGCGGCCCCGGCGGTGACGCGCCGCTGATCCTGCACGACGTGCGCCGCGGCAAGACCGAGGTCGTCTGCGGCCAGGGACCGATGCCGGCCGGCGCCACCATCGCCCACTACAAAGGCCTAGGCCTCGATCTCATACCCGGTACCGGCCTCCTGCCTGCCTGCATCCCGGGCACTTTCGACGCCTACATGCACGTTCTGCGCGACTACGGCACAATGCGCCTCGCCGACGTGCTCTCGCCTGCCATCGGCTACTGGCTGAACGGCCATGCCATCGTCGAGCGTGCCACGGCGACCATCGCCACCGTCGCCGAGCAGTTCCGCACCCACTGGAAGACCTCGGCCGACGTGTTCCTGCCCGGCGGCAATGTGCCCAAGCCCGCGTCTCTCTTCCGCAACGTCACCCTTGGCAATACCTATGCGCGCATCCTCAAGGAAGCGGAGGCTGGCGGCGGCGGCCGCGAGGCCGAGATCGAACGTGCCCGCAAGGCTTGGAGCCAAGGCTTCGTCGCCGAGGCGATCGACAAATTCTGCCGCACTCAGGACGTCATGGACGTCTCGGGCAAGCCGAACAGGGGCGTGCTGACCGGCCAGGACATGGCCAAATGGCAAGCCACTGTCGAGGCGCCGCTCACCTACGACTACGGTCGGTACACGGTTTGCAAGCCGCACACCTGGACGCAGGGCCCGGTGGTCCTGCAGCAGCTTGCCCTGCTCAAGGGCTTCGACCTCGACGGCATGGACCCGACCAGCCCCGATTTCATCCACCTGCAGGTCGAGTGCCTGAAACTCGCCTATGCCGACCGCGAGGCGTTCTACGGCGACCCGGCCTTCGTCGACGTGCCGATGCAGACGCTTCTGTCGGACGCCTACAATGCCGACCGCCGCGAGCTGATCGACCCCGCCTACGCCTCGATGGAGCAGCGTCCGGGCAAGGTCGAGGGCTATGGCGGCGTTGTGAAGCTTCGCCGTGCCGACGGCGTGCGCCTCGGCGTCGCGTCGAGCGGCGCCGGCGAGCCCACGGTCGGCCGCGTCGGCCAGACCAACGGCGACACCGTACATTTCGACATCGTCGACAAGGATGGCAACATGATCTCGGCCACGCCGTCGGGCGGCTGGCTGCAGAGCTCGCCGGTCATCCCCGAACTCGGCTTTCCGCTGGGCACGCGCGGCCAGATGTTCTGGCTCGAGGAAGGCCTGCCCGGCTCGCTGGCGCCCGGCAAGCGCCCGCGCAGCACGCTCACCCCCACTCTCGCCCACCGCGACGGCAAGCCCTACATGGTTTGGGGATCGCCGGGCGGCGACCAGCAGGACCAATGGATCACGCAACACTTCCTGCGCCACGTCCATTGCGACATGAACCTGCAGGAGGCGATCGATGCGCCGGCCTGGCACAGCGAGCACTTCCCCTCCTCATTCTGGCCGCGCACCGCCCGCCCCGGCGTGCTGGTGCTGGAGGGCCGTATCCCGAAGGACACTGTCGCCGAGCTGAAGAAGCGCGGCCACGAGGTCGAGATCAACGACGAATGGTCGGAGGGGCGCCTGACCGCCGCGACGCGCGACGATCCGTGGCGCAAGGCAGCCGCCAACCCGCGCGGCATGCAGGGCTACGCGGCGGGCCGCTGATCGAGCATGACCTGGTCGATCATCGAAAGGAGCCTTGCGGCGGAACGCAAATGAGCGACGCGCTGCTGGAGCTCAGGGGTCTCGCCGTCGACTTCGCCACCGACGACGGCACCGTTCATGCTGTCGACGGGATCGATCTCGCGGTCGGCCGCGGCCGCACGCTCGGCCTCGTGGGCGAATCGGGCTGCGGCAAGAGCGTCACGTCGCTCGCCATCATGGGCCTGCTGCCTCCGGAGAACTCCGAAGTGCGCGGCAAGGTCGTGTTCGAGGGCCGGGATCTGTTGACGCTTGAGGCACACGAGATCCGCGATCTGCGCGGGGCGCAGCTCGCCATGATCTTCCAGGAGCCGATGACGTCGCTGAACCCCGCCTACACGATCGGCGACCAGATCGTGGAAGCGATCCAGCGCCATCAGGGGCTCGACGCTGCAGCCGCCCGCGCGCGCGCCATCGAGGTCCTCACCCTCGTCCGCATCCCGAGCCCTGAGAAGCGTGTCGACGACTATCCGCACAAGCTCTCCGGCGGCATGCGCCAGCGCGCCATGATCGCCATGGCGCTGGCCTGCGGCCCGCAGCTCCTGATCGCCGACGAGCCCACGACAGCGCTCGACGTCACCATCCAGGCCCAGATCCTCGACCTGATGCGCGGGCTCCGCCGCGACACCGGCACGGCCATCATCCTGATCACGCACGATCTCGGCGTGGTGGCAGAGATGGCCGACGATGTCGCCGTGATGTACGCGGGCCAGATCGTCGAGCGCGCCGCCGTTCGTGATCTCTTCGCGCGCCCCGAGCACCCTTACACGGTGGGCCTGCTGGGCTCGATCCCGCGCCTCGACGAGAAGCGCGAACGCCTGCCCTCGATCGAAGGCCGCGTGCCCGACATGACGCGCCCGCCCGGCGGCTGCCGCTTCGCCGCACGTTGCCCCTTTGTCGAACCGGAATGCCGGACCGCGCCGCCGGCCCTGATCGAGATCGCGGCAGGCCACTACACGCGCTGCCGCCGCGCCCCACTCTCGCAGGTGGCGGCATGAGCCCGCTGCTCGAGGTCCAGGGCCTCGCCAAGCACTTCCCGGTGAAGCGCGGCGCCTTCGGCTTCGTGTCGGGCCACGTCCGTGCCGTCGACGGCGTCGATTTCCACCTTGGTGCCGGCGAGACGCTGGCGATCGTGGGCGAATCGGGCTGCGGCAAGTCCACGGTCGGCCGCCTCGTACTCCGGCTGCTGGAACCGACGGCCGGCAGCGTCCGGTTCGACGGCGAGGACCTGCTGGTGCTCTCCGAATCGGGCATGCGGGCGCGTCGACAGAGGATGCAGGTCATCTTCCAGGACCCCTACGCCTCCCTGAATCCCCGCATGACAGTGGGCGCCATGCTGGGTGAGCCGCTGATGCTGCATGGGCTTGCGACGTCCGAAGCGACGCGGCGTGCCCGCGTCGGTGAGCTGCTGGAGCTAGTCGGCCTCAGGCCCGAACATGCCCGCCGCTATCCCCACGAATTCTCCGGCGGCCAGCGCCAGCGCCTGGCGATCGCGCGCGCCCTCGCCGTCGAGCCGCAGCTCATCGTGGCGGACGAGCCCGTGTCGGCGCTGGACGTCTCGATCCAGGCCCAGGTCATCAACCTGATGCGCTCCCTGCAGGATCGCTTCGGCATGGCCTACATCTTCATCAGCCACGATCTCGCGGTCGTGAAGCACATCGCCGACCGCATCGCCGTAATGTACCTCGGCAAGATCGTGGAGACGGCGACGACCGACGAGCTTTTCCGCAATCCGCGCCACCCCTACACGCGCGCGCTGCTTTCCGCGGTTCCGTTGCCGGATCCGACGGCAGCCCGGGAGCGCGCCCTGCTGGAAGGGGACATCCCGAGCGCCATGAACCCGCCCGCCGGCTGCCGTTTCCACACGCGCTGCCGCTTCGTGCGGGAGTCGTGTCGGGTCGACGTACCGGCGCTGGCCGACGACGGCAGCGGCCACGCCACGGCCTGCCCGTGGTGGCCGGAGTTTCCACCCGCCCGCTCGCTCACCGAGGGATCGGGCCAAGACCAGGACCGCATTCGCCTGGCCCGCCTGCAGGCAGCATTCGTAACGACACAAACGGAGGCATCATGAGACAGACAGTCCGCCGCACATTGGGCAATCTGGCGCTCGCCGCCGCTCTTTCCGGCCTCGCCCTTTCGGGCGCCGCCGCCCAGAGCCACCTCCGTATCGGGCTCGCAGAGGATCCCGACGTGCTCGACCCGACGCTCGCGCGCACCTATGTCGGGCGCATCGTCTTCTCCTCGATCTGCGACAAGCTCTTCGACATCGACGACAAGCTGAACGTGGTGCCGCAGCTCGCCACCGGCCACGAGACCTCGGCCGACGGCAAGACCGTCACCATCAAGCTGCGGTCCGGTGTGAAGTTCCACGACGGCGAGGTCTTCGACGCGCAGGCCGCCAAGTACAGTCTCGAGCGCCACCTCACCATGAAGGGCTCGTTCCGCCGACCCGAGCTCATCTCGGTCGAGTCGATCGACGTCGTCGATCCCGGAACGATCAAGCTCAACCTGAAGGCGCCCTTCTCGCCATTGCTGGCGCAGCTCACCGACCGCGCCGGCATGATGGTCTCACCCAAGGCCGCCGAGGCGGCGGGCGACAAGTTCGGCCTGAAGCCGGTCTGTGCGGGTCCCTACAAGTTCGTCGAGCGCGTCCAGCAGGACCGCATCATTGTCGAGAAGTTCGCCGACTACTGGAACAAGGACCAGGTCTTCATCGACAAGATCACCTACCTGCCGATCACCGATTCGACGGTGCGCCTCGCCAATCTGCGGTCGGGCGGCCTCGACATGATCGAGCGCGTGCTGGCCACCGACATCAAGACGGTGCGCGACAACCCGAGGCTCAGGCTGATCACCGCGGTCGAGCTGGGCTATCAGGGCCTGACAATCAACCTGTCGAACGGTCCCAAGGCCGACACGCCGCTCGCCAAGGACGCACGGGTGCGTCAGGCGTTCGAGCTCTCGATCGACCGCGACGCGCTGAACCAGGTCGTGTTCAACGGCGAGTTCGTGGTCGGCAACCAGTGGATCAACCCGACCAACCCCTACTACCAGCAGGCCTTCCCGGTGCCCAAGCGCGACGTCGCCAAGGCGCGGGCGCTCCTGAAGGAGGCGGGTGTCACGGGCAAGATCACGCTCGACTTCATGGTGCCGAACAACCCGGAAACCCGGCAGGTCGCCGAAGTCCTGCAGTCGATGGTGGCCGAGACCGGCTTCGACCTGAAGATCCGGGTCACCGAGTTCGCCACCTCGCTCAAGCAGTCGGAGACGGGCGAGTACCAGATCTACCTGATCGGCTGGTCGGGCCGCAGCGATCCGGACGGCAACTCCTACATCTTCCACGTCTGCGGCCAGCCGCAGAACAACTCGGGCTATTGCGACAAGGACGTCGACGCCTGGCACAACGAGGCCCGCATCAAGAGCGACCCGGCGGAGCGCAAGAAGATCTACGAGAAGATCGCCGCCAAGTACCTGCCGGAGGGCTCGATCAAGTACCTCTACCATCGCCGTGTGCTGGTCGCGCTCACCGACAAGGTCGAGGGCTACAAGCAGCTTCCCGACGGCCTGATCCGCGTGGTCGGCGTCAAGCTGAAGTAGCCTGTGCTCGCGTTCCTCACCCAGCGGCTGCTGCAGCTCATTCCGACACTGTTCTTCGTGTCGGTGCTGATCTTCGGCCTGCAGCAGCTCCTGCCCGGCGATCCGGCCTTGATCATGGCCGGTGAGGAACGCGATCCCGAGGTGCTGGAGGAGATCCGCCGCCAGTATCGCCTGAACGAGCCGATCTGGATCCAGTACTTCTACTGGATCCAGGGCGTGCTCGCCGGGAACCTGGGCGAGTCGATGCGCCTCAAGGCGTCGGTCATGTCGCTGGTGCAGGAGAAGCTGCCGGTCACCCTGCAGCTCGCCTCGATGGCGATCGTGGTGGCGCTTGGCATCGGCATCCCCGCCGGCATCATCTCGGCCGTCAAGAAGGACACGGCCTGGGACTACGGCGCCAACATCTTCGCCCTGTGGGGCATCAGCACGCCCAATTTCTGGTTGGGCATCCTGATGATCTTCCTGTTCTCGGTGACGCTCGGCTGGCTGCCGGCATCGGGCTATGTGTCCCTGTCCGAGAACTGGCAGGCGAGCCTCCTCACCACAGTCATGCCGGCCTTCGTGCTGGGCAACGCCATCGCCGCGATCCTGATGCGCCATACGCGCAGCGCCATGCTGCAGGCGATGGGCGCCGACTATGTCCGCACCGCGCGTGCCAAGGGCCTCTACGAGCGCCGTGTCGTACTGAAGCACGCGCTGCGCAACGCCATGACTCCGGTGATCACCCTGGGCGCGCTCGAGTTCGGCACGCTGCTTTCGGGGGCGGTGCTGACGGAGCAGATCTTCACCATCCCCGGCTTCGGCAAGCTGATCGTCGATGCGGTGTTCAACCGCGACTACGCGGTCGTCCAGGGCGTGGTGCTGGTGACCTCGACCGCCTACATCGCTCTCAACCTGCTGGCCGACATCGCCTACGTGCTGGTCAACCCGAGGCTGCGCGGATGACCGCCACAACGCTTCCCAACGCGGCGCCCGTCGCCGACGCCCGAGAGGAGAACCCCTGGGCGCGAGCCTGGCGGCGCCTGCGCCGACGCAAGGGCGCCATGTTCGGCCTCGTCGTCGTGCTGCTGTTCGTGATGGTCGCGGTTGCCGCCCCCCTGGTAGCGCCCTACGACCCGATCGCCACGAGTTGGAGCGCCGTGCGCAAGCCGCCGTCCTGGGCGCACTGGCTCGGCACCGACGAGGTCGGCCGTGACGTGCTCAGCCGCATCATCTGGGGCGCGCGCGCCTCGCTCAGCGCCGGTCTGGTCTCGGTCGGCATCGCGCTGGCGTTCGGCGTGCCGCTCGGCCTGCTCGCGGGCTATGCCGGCGGATGGATCGACGCGCTGCTGTCGCGGATCGTCGACGCCATGCTCGCCGTGCCGTTCCTGATCCTGGCGATCGCGCTCGCGGCTTTCCTGGGACCGAGCCTCAGCAATGCCATGATCGCCATCGGCATCACCGCCACACCGGTATTCATCCGCCTGACCCGCGGCCAGACCATCGCGGCCAAGGTCGAGGACTATGTCGAGGCCGCGCGTGCCGTCGGCAATCCGCATTGGCGCATCGCGCTCCGCCACGTGCTGCCGAACATCGTCCCACCGCTGCTCGTGCAGGCGTCTCTCGCCATCGCGGGCGCGATCATCGCCGAGGCGGCGCTGTCGTTCCTCGGTCTCGGCCAGCAGCCGCCGTCGCCCTCCTGGGGCAGCATGTTGAACTCGGCGCAGCGCTTCATCGCCCAGGCGCCATGGATGGCCTTCTGGCCGGGCTTTGCGATCTTCTTCGCGGTCCTGTCGTTCAACCTGTTGGGCGACGGCCTGCGCGACGCACTCGACCCGCGCCACAAGTAGCCGGTTACCCGCCCCTAGTTCGGCAGCGAGGTATCGACGGCTTCGAACGCAGGCACGCCACTGGTTAGCGTGGTCACGCGCTCCTCCACGAGAAGCTGGGCGACCGCGAGGAAGTGCACCAGCTCGCTGTCGGCCAGGCCCTCCGCTTCCTCGATCAGATCACGCACCCCGTGCCACACCCTGAACAACGCCGCCGCCCGTTTCTTTTCCGAAAGCGGCGCCTTGCCGCGCCGCCGCTGGATATTCGGTTCGACGATGATCTCGAAACCATCTGCCATGTACACCCGCCTGACGCTGCCGCGTCCGCGCGCCGGCCGTAGCCGACGCGCGGACGGGCGTGGAACGTCGCCTAGCCCCCCGGCCGATCGCTTTTGCCTGCCGTACCCTACCCCAAAAGGGCAGGCAGGCGATGGCGATCCTTGGCGACATTCTCTTCAGGCCGGCATCAGTTGCTGGGAGTCCCCAGCGGCAGTCCGGAAGCATCGAGGGGCTGCTCGCGCCGCAGCACGACGGCCTCGGGCGCCTCGACCTCGGGCAGCGGCTTGCTGGGGTCGACGGCACGGACCATCGCCACGATGCGCTTCGCGCCACCGCCCGCATCCTCGGCGACGAGGCGGCGCCAGCCGTGCTTTTCCCAGTACTTCACGTCCTGCGGCAGGGACTGGGTGTAGAGCATGTTGCAGCCACGGCTTTCCGCCAGCTTGCGGCAACGCTCGAGCAGGAGCTGGCCGATATTGTGGCCGCGGTAACGCTGGATCACCGCCAGCCGCTCGGGCATGGCGAAGGACTGGAACCAGCGGACGCGAACCGCCCCCACGGGCTCTTCGCCGACATAGGCGATGACGTGGGTGGCGCCGAAATCGTGACCGTCGAACTCCTCGGAGTACGGCACGCCCAGCTCGCCCACGAAGCAGGCAGCCCGCACCGCGAAGGCCTGCAGCGAGTCTTCCATCCTCATGGCGAGCTTGGTCGCGATGATCTCGCCGTCGATCGATTGTGCAATGGCAGTCATGTTACGTCCCCCTCAGTTCGCTCGACGCTCGGTCCATTCCGCATGCGGATTGGACGCGCCCCTCACAGTCGATTCCTCCAGGATGCCGCGCTGATCGAGCCGATCCTCCGGCCGGTTCAGCACCAGCGGATCGGAGAAGATCGTCGGCTTGTCCTTCTCCTCGAGCC
>SCVT01000565.1 GCA_004296815.1 Reyranella sp.
TCTCGGAGAGCTGGACGCAGATGGCGACCAGCTTCGGCGTAAAGGTCGAGAAGTTCGGCGCCGACTGGCGCAAGGGCGTCGACATCGCCAAGCTCGCGGAGCGCCTCACGAAGGACAAGCAGCACGAGATCAAGGCCGTGCTGGTGGTCCACAACGAGACGGCGACCGGCATGTTCATCCCGATCCAGGATGTCCGCCGCGCGCTCGACGAGACCAAGCACCCCGCCCTGCTGCTCTCCGACACGATCTCCTCGCTGGGCAGCCTCGAGTACAAGATGGATGCCTGGGGCATCGACGTCACCGTCGGCGGCAGCCAGAAGGGGCTGATGCTGCCGACCGGCATGTCGATGACCGGCGTCAGCAACAAGGCGCTCGAGGTCGCGGCCAAATCCAAGATGCCGCGCCACTACTTCAACTGGCAGATGATGAACGCCCGCAAGCCGCAGAGTTTCGTCGGCACGGCGCCGGTGCACATGTTCTTCGGCCTGCAGGAGTCGCTGCGGATGATCGAGGAGGAGAGCCTCGACGCGGTGATCGCGCGCCACACGCGGCTGGGCGAAGCGACGCGCGCCGCCGTGCGCGCCTGGGGCGCCGACGGCAAGGGCCCGCATCTCTACTGCCAGGCAGAGGACCGCCTCTCCAACTCGGTGACGACGGTGATGATGCCGGAGGGCCACAGCTCCGACGGCATGCGCAAGGCTGCGGTCGACCGCTTCAACCTGTCGCTGGGCGGCGGCCTCGGGCCGCTGATGGGCAAGGTGTTCCGCATCGGCCACATGGGCGACCTCAACGAGCCGATGCTGCTGGGCTGCCTCGCCACCACCGAGCTCGCGATGAAGACAGCCGGCGTGCCGTTCGCGCCGGGCGGCGTCGACGCCGCGATCGCTTCTCTAGCGAGCTAGAAGGCGGGCTTCTTTCCGGCGACGGACGCCACGAATCGATCGGGCGTGATCGCCGACAGGGCGGTCCGCGCCGTCACGGCGACGTCGAGCTTGGTGCCGATCACGGGCGCGAACGAGGCCGTCTCGGGATCGAAGGCATAGAGCTGGCCTTCGGTCAGGTTGAACCACCAAGCGTGCAGGACCAGGGTGCCGGCGGCGACACGCTCGGCGACCCAGCGGAAGCCCATCAGGTTCTTCACGCTGTTCACGACGGCCGCCTGCTCGACGGCGCGCGCGATCTCCTCGCGTGGCCGGCCGACCAGATTCTTGACGACGAGATCGCGCACATCCTGCGCGATGGCGGTCCAGGTCGAGAGATAGTCGTAGTCGGCGTACGCGCTGTCGCGGCCGTCGACCAGCGCGCCGATGCCGCCGCACAGCGCATGGCCCAGCACGACGATGTGCTCCACACCGAGGCCGCGTACCGCGAACTCGATGGCGGCCGACGTGCCGTGATGACGCTTGTCGGGCGGGTACTGCGCCGGCGGCACCATGGCCGCGACGTTACGGACGGTGAAGATGTCGCCGGGCTTGGTCTGCGTCAGGATGCCGGGATCTACGCGCGCATCGGCACAGCCAACGATCAGGATCTTCGGCGCCTGGCCCTCGGTCGCGAGCTTCTCGAAGAGGTCGAGATGTTCGCGGTAGTAGCCCAGCCGGAAATCTGCGAAGCCTTGAAGGAGCCGTTCCAATGCCATAGTGGACACTGCAATGACCGAAGAACTGCTCTACGACAAGCGCGGCGACATCGGCTGGGTGACGTTCAACCGGCCGCAGGCGCGCAACGCCCTTACCTTCGCGATGTATGAAGGATTGGCCGAGATCTGCGCCCGGGTCGGCAAGACCGGCGAGGTCCGCGCGCTGGTCGTCACCGGGGCGGGCGACAAGGCCTTCGCGGCCGGCACCGACATCGCCCAGTTCAAGAGCTTCGAGAGCGGCGAGGACGGCATCGCCTACGAGAAGAAGATCGACCGCATCGTGGGTGAGATCGAGGCCTGCGCCGTGCCGACCATCGCCGCGGTAGCAGGCTTCTGCACCGGCGGCGGGGCGGCGATCGCCGCGGTCTGCGACTTCCGGATCGCCACGGCGAGCGCCCAGTTCGGCTTCCCGATCGCGCGCACCCTCGGCAACTGCCTGTCCATGGCCAACTACGCCCGGCTGGTCGCCCTGCTCGGCCCGCAACGGGTCAAGGAAATGCTGCTGCTGGCCAAACTCATGGACGCCCAGGCGGCGCTCGCCTGCGGGCTGGTCAGCGAGCTGCTGCCCGGCGTTCCCGCCCTCCATGCCCGCGCCGAGGAGCTGGGCCGGACCCTGGCCGGCCACGCCCCAATCACCATGCGGGTCACCAAGGAGGCCTTGCGCCGGCTTCAGGCCCGGATGGGCGAGGAGAATATCGACGATCTCGTCAGACTGGCTTACGGTAGCGCCGACTTCCGCGAGGGCATGGCGGCCTTCCTGGAGAAGCGGGCGCCCAAATGGTCCGGCGCCTGACAGAGGAATGACCACGGAGGAATTGATGATCCGGATTGCCAAAGTCGCCACCGTTCTCGGCCTGTGCGTTGCCGCCGCCGCCTGCCAGAACCCCCAGCAGGTGATCGCGAACAAGGAAGACATGATGGTCGCGGCGGGCTTCAAGTTCGTGCCCGCGAACACGCCGCAGCGCCAGAATTCGTTCAAGAACCTGCCGCCGCACAAGTTCTCGCGCGAGATCAAGAACGGCCAGGTGTTCTACGTCTACCCGGACCCGACGGTCTGCGTGTGCATCTATGTCGGCAACCAGGCGGCCTACGGCACGTACCGCAACAACATGTTCCAGAAGAACCTGGCGGACGAGCAGCAGATGACCGCCGACGAGAACGCGATGAACGACTGGGACTGGGGTCCCTGGGGCGGCTACCCGTATCCGGGCTGGTACTACTAGGCCTCAGGCCTAGCCCTGCCAGAACCACTTCGCGGCCTCGGCCTGCTGATCCGCAGGGCTGAGGCCGAGATCGACCAACGTACGTGAATCGAGCAGCGCCAGCTGGCGCCGCGTATTGCTGCGCAGGCGCCAGAGGTCGAACTGCGCCTTGAGCGTGGGAAGCAGCCCGGTCGTTCGCGGCGCTGCGGGAAGTGTGACGAGGCGCGGAGCGTAGTGCATGCCCGGCGTTATGCCGGGCGGCCGCTGTCCGCTGTTACGGTCGCTGCCGAACCTTCAGAACGACGCCTCGACGGCGCCTAGTCCTTCGAACTCGCCGCGTGCCTTGGTGCCCGGCGGAAAGTAGCGCAAGCCCGTCCACGATCCGGTCGTGATCGCCTGGCCGGCGCGGATTCCGCCGCGCTGGCGCACCGCATGATCGATCATCCAGGCGAGCGGTCGCACCGGATCGACGGCCCCCAGGCCGCCCTTCTGGTCGACCACCGTCTTGCCGTCGATCACGAGCTTCACGGGCAGGTTCGCCCAGTCGCGCGAACTCCAGGCCTTGAACGAACTGCCCATGACCAGCGCGTGGTTCATCTGGTTGTCGGCCAGCAGCCACTCCGGATCGGCCTTCGCGAAATCCGCAAGACGCGTGTCGACGATCTCCATGCCGACGAAGGCATCGCCCACGGCGTCGAGCGCCTCGTCGCGCGACACGGCTTTGCGGCGCGCAGGAATGTCGCGGACGATGTGGAAGGAGATCTCCACCTCGACGCCGATCATGTGCATGGCCTTGCCGTCGAAGCGGGCCGGCGACGCCACCAGAGCGCCGGCGAGAAGTGGCGCGGGATTCGGTTCGGCCGTGGGCGTGCGCGCGCCGACCTTCCAGCCGGCGACCGGGCCGGTCGCGCGCGCGACGCCGTCCTGGATCGCATATACCGCAGCGCGGTTCGGCAGGGCGAAAGGCGGCGCCACCTGGGTGCCGGTGCGGCGTGCCTGCAGGAGGGCCTGGACGGCCCGGGAAACGTCGGCGGAAACGTCGGAGGTCATGCTAGGCTCGCCCAAAACGAGAAGATCACCGGAGGGAACAATGCCCTACGCTACGGGCCGCGTCATTCACGATGCCGACGCGCACATCATGGAAGTGCCGGGCTTCCTCGACGAGCATCTCGAGGCGAGGCACCGCGCGACGGTGACCGACGCCGTTCTCTTTCCGCGCCACGAGGGCTTCCAAAGCACGCGCCTGAAGGCCGTGCCGAAGACCGACTTCGACGAGCAGCAGATCATGCTCGCCAAGAACTGGGATGCGCTCGGCTCGTCGACACGGCAGGACCGGCCGCGCTCGGTCGACCTGCTGGGCTTCGCCAGTCAGCTCATGTTCACCACGGCGCTGCTCAACTACTCCTCGGTGCTGGAAGGCGGCCGTGACGCCGAGCTCGCTTACGCCGTGGCGCGCGCCCACACCCGCCACATGGTCGAGTTCTGCTCGGTCGACCGCCGCTTGTTGCCCACCGGCTACGTCCCGCTGATCGACTTCGAGCGCACGGAAAAGGCCGCGCGCGAGGCGATCGAGATGGGCGCCAAGGCGCTGATGATCCCGTCGCGCTGCCCGGACAACCATTCGCCAAGCCATATCGGCTTCGATCCGCTCTGGGCGATCACCCAGGAGGCCGGCCTGCCGATCGTGTTCCATGTCGGCGGTGGCGGAAAGCTCCTGGAAGAGGCGTACTTCAACAACGGCCTGCCGCCGGTGCCCGACTTCCATGGCGGCGACGACAATTTCAAGTCGATCGACTACATGGCGATCGCCTATCCGGTGATGAAGGCGCTGACGGCGCTGGTGGTCGACCGCGTGCTCGACCGCTTCCCGCGCCTGAAGTTCGGCGTCATCGAGCAGGGCGCCTCGTGGGTGCCGGGCTGGATGCGCAACATGGATTCAGCCCACAACGCCTTCTACAAGAACGAGGAGCGGCTGCAGAAGATGTCGCTGAAGCCCAGCGAATACGTACAGCGCCAAGTCCGCGTCACCCCCTACCCGCACGAGGATGCCGGCTGGATCATCGCCAACACGGGCGATGAGGTGTGCCTCTTCTCCTCCGACTACCCGCACGTCGAGGGCGGCCGACATCCCATCAAGCGCTTCGAGGCATCGATGGAGAAGGCCGGCACGACCGAGGCACAGAAACAGAAATTCTATTGCGACAACTTCATCGACCTGATGGGCAGCGGCCTGGCGGCCGACCTGCGGCATCCGGCACAGGTGGCGGCATGAAGACCTACTCGACCCTGCTGCAGGCGCAGGACGGCGCCGTGCGCACGATCACGACCAACCGGCCGGAAGTGCTGAACGCACAGAGCCGGATCCTGCTGGAGGAGCTGGACGACGCGTTCGCAGCGGCCGTCGACGACAACTCCGTGAAGGTCATCATCCTGGCGGGCGCGGGCAAGCACTTCTCGGCGGGCCACGATCTCGGCAGCCCGGAGGAGATGGAAGACCAGAAGAAGACGCCGCTCGAACCAGGCTTCAAGGGCGAGTACCGGCGCCTCTGGGAGCGCTTCTTCGAGAACACGATGCGCTGGCGCGACCTGCCGAAGCCCACGATCGCGCAGGTCCAGGGCTACTGCATCATGGGCGGCATGATGATCGCCTCGGCCTGCGACATCATCATCGCGAGCGAGGATGCGCAGTTCGCCGACCGCGCCGTGAAGTGGGGCGGCAGCCACGTGCAGTATTTCTCGATGCCCTGGGAGCTGGGGCCGAGAAAGACCAAGGAATACCTCTTCACCGGCGACTTCATCGGCGCCCGCGAAGCCGAGCGGCTGGGTCTGGTGAACCGCGTGGTGCCGCGCGAAAAACTCGAGGCAGAGACGATGGCCTTCGCGCAGCGCGTGGCCGAGCGCGATCCCTATGCGCTGAAACTTGCCAAGGCATCGGTCAACGAGACCCAGGACGCGCAGGGCTGGAAGCAGGCGATGGAGAACGCCTTCAAGAACTACATGCTGACGATTCCCCATCGCATCGAGATGGGAACCTATGGTCCGGCCGCGCGCGAGAAGGCGCCGAAGGACCGCTTCGCAGTCCTCAACAAAAAGGCCGGCTGATCAGCGCCGGGCCGTCGCCGCGGGCCGAGGCGGCCCGTCCATTCCGGCACCGACCCGAAAGGCCAGCGTGGTCACGAGGCGCATGCCGTCATAGGCCTCGGGGCCCATCGTGCCCGGCGAGTTGTCGGCCACCGCAACCTCGATGACATAGATGCCCTTCCACGGCAGGGCGATCTCGATGTTGCCCGCCTGGTCGGTGCGCACGTCACGCTTCCAGCCGGCCTCGGTCGTCACGCTCGCCTGCGCGTTCGGCAGCGGCTTGCCGTCATAGAGGATGCGGAACTGGCCGGCCTTGCCGGTGGGAACGACGTCGAGCGGGATGACGGCCTGCTGCTCCGAGAGCTCGGCGGCATAGCGGGCCGCGAGCCGGTTCAGCGTGCGCACGGGCTTGTCATCCTGCTTTCGCTCGACGATCCATGCCTGCTCGGCGACCACGGCGTTGGCGTCCACGGACAGGCCACGCAACTGATAGCCTGCGCCTCGCTTCTCGAGCTTGAGGGACTGTTCGCCCGAGGGGCCGAATGTCTTGGCTGCGGGCGCCCGCTCGAGACGTCCGAGCAGGCCGTCGCGCTGGTTCTCGCCGAAATCGCCGTAGACCAGCTCCATCCCGGCAGGGCCGATTTCCAGCCAGAGCGCGTCGGCGGATGCCGCGACCGGAGAGAGCATGAGGATCGCGGCCAGAATGAAACGCATGAAAGCCTCCATGCGCCATGGTCTAGAGCGAGCGATTGTTAGACGCAATCCAAGAAAGCAGCCGAAAATCAGGCGGGCACACGGCCCGCCTGACCCTGGAGTCTCAGCTGCTTGGGCTCAGGCCGCGCGGCGCTTGCGCTCGGCCAGCTCCACGCCCATCGCCTTGGAGACCGAGGGGCGCTGCAGGTGCTTCTGGTAGTAGCCGTTGATGGTCGGCCACTTGGCGAGATCGACCTTCACGAAGGCGAACCAGTTCAGCAGCGTGACGAAGTAGGCGTCCGCCACGGTGAAGCTGTTGCCGACCAGATAGTCGCGATCGCCCAACCTGTTCGCGAGATAGTCGAGCGTCGGCGCCATCAGGGCCTGTGCCGCCGCCTTGGTGGGCTCCGCCGCGGTCGTCGAGAAGACGTTGGCGAAGATGCGCTTGTGCACCTCGGTCGAGAGGTAGTTCAGCGCGTCGATCAGCTCGTAGCGCTCCACGGTGCCCCAGGCCGGCGCCAGGCCGGCTTCGGGCTTGCGGTCGGCGAGGTACTGCAGGACCGACGGGCCCTCGTTCAGGATACGGCCGTCGTCGAGACGCAGGGCCGGCACGTAGCCCTTGGGCGAGATGGCATAGTAGTCGCCGCCGTCGTCGGTCTTCTTGTTCTCGACGAAGCGGAGCTTGAACGGCAGACCGGCCTCGACCGCCGTGATATGCGAAGCCAGAGAACAGGCCAGTGGTGAGGCAAAGAGTTCCATCGCGTCCTCCTTAATATTATGCGATACGGTACATAAATAGCGGTGCGGCGGCGCCGTCAAGGATAATTATGCGAACCGGTACAGAAACAACGAAGCGCCCGCGCGGACGGCCCCGCTCCTTCGACACCGCCGAGGTGCTGGAGCGCGTCCGCGGTGTGTTCCTGGCCAAGGGCTTCGGCGGGGCTTCGCTCGACGAGCTTTCCGAGGTAGCCGGCCTCAACCGCCCCAGCCTCTATGCGGCGTTCGGCGACAAGGAGCAGCTCTACATCCACACGTTGCGCTTCTACGGCGAGCGCAGCATCGCGGCGTTGAACGGCGTGCTGGGTGGCGGTGGCACGATCCAGCAGCGCCTCGCCAAGGTCTACATGGGCTCGATCGACCTCTACACCGCGCCGCCCGACCGGCCAGGCTGCATGATCGTCGGCACCGCGGCGGTCGAGGCGCCGTCGCATCCGCGCATCGCCGAGGTCGCGGCCGAGCTGCTGGCCGGCATCGAGAAGAGCCTCGAGACCGCCTTCGCGGCGAGCGACCTGCCGCGGGATCCCACACCTGCGGCGCGGGCGCGCATGGCCGGCGCGATCATGTACGCGATTGCGATCCGGGCCCGCATCGGCATCAAGACGTCGGAGCTGCGGGCCTTCGCCAATGCGATGGTCCCTGTGATATGCCGCTGACCATGACGATGCCTTTCCCGTGGAGCGCGGGCTTCCGGACGCTCGAAACCGAGCACGACTATCGCGTCGAGGTCGACGGCACGGTGCCCGCGGGATTGCGCGGCACGCTCTATCGCAACGGCTCGGGCCGCAACGACATTGCCGGCGAGTGGTTTCCGCATTGGTTCGACGGCGACGGCATGATCTCGGCGATCCGCTTCGCGGCCGACGGCGTGCACTACAGGAACCGCTACGTCCGGACGCAGAACTACCTCGACGAGACGAAGGCCGGGAAGATCGTGCATCGCGGCTTCGGCAAGATGCGGCCGCACGGTGTGATCGGGAATGCCTTCCGCCCACCGGGCAACGTCTCCAACACGTCGGTCGTGGTGGAGAACGGCCGTCTGTTGTCGCTCTGGGAAGGCGGCCCGCCCTGGGAGCTCGATCCGGCGACGCTCGAGACCAAGGGCCTCGACGATCGCGGCGGCACGCTCAAGGCCTTCTCGGCGCATCCGCGCATCGATCCGGCGACCGGCGAGCTGTTCAACTTCGGCATCGACTACGGGCCCAAGACGATCCTGACGCCCTACCGGCTCGACCGCGGGATCGTGACGCGGCTGCCGCCGGTGACGCTCCCCTGGCCGGTCATGAACCACGACTTCGTGCTGACCGATCGCCACCTCGTCTTCTGCGTCGGTCCGATCCTGGTGCGGCCGGTGAAGTTCATGCTGGGGCTGGCGAGCTTCGACGACACGCTGCACTGGGAGGGCGGCAAGCCCACGCTCCTGATCCTGGTGCCGCGCGACGGACGCGGCGAGCCGCGCACCATCGAGATCGAGCCCTTCTTCCAGTTCCATTTCGCCAACGGCTTCGAGGAGGATGGCGCGGTCGTCCTCGACCTCGCCCGCTACCCCGACTACCGCACGATCGGCCAGGCGCTGCGCGACTACTGGCGCTCGGAATGGCCGGCCGCCGGCATGGCGACGCTGACGCGGCTCCGGATCGATCTCTCGACCGGCAAGGTCGACAAGCAGACCTTCGACACCGGCACGGCCAACGAGTTCCCGCGCATCAATCCCGCCTGGACGGGCCGCCGGCAGCGCTATGCCTACATCGCCTGCAATCCGGCGGACCGCTCGCGCGGCCTGCAGCAGCAGCTCGCCCGGATCGACTTCGAGAGCGGCCAGGTGGCGCGGCACGATTTCGGGCCGAACGGCTATCCCGGAGAGCCAATGTTCATCGCGACCGGACCGGCCGAGGACGAAGGCGTGGTGGTCACACTGGTCTTCGATACGGCGAGCGGGCTCACCTCGATCGTGGGGCTGGATGCGCGGGATCTCGCCGCGCGGCCGCTATTCACCGGGCGGCTGACGCACCACGTGCCGTTCTCGCTGCATGGCTACTTCGCTGCTCAATAGTCGTAGACGTTGACGGCCTTGGCGACGAGCTCCTTGAGCCCGCGCTCGAGGGCCGCCGCCGTTGCCTGGTCCTTGATCCCGTATTCCGCGGCGTGCGCTTCGACGGAGTGATGGCCGGCCCAGACGCGGCCGCGCCCGTCCTGCCAGACCGAAACGCGCAGCGGCAGGTCGAGCGCGATCGCCTGCTGGTCCTGCATGAGCTTCGTGCCGACCTTGGGATTGCCGAAGACGAGGACCTGCGTCGGCCGCAGTTCCATGCCCGCCCGCTGGGCGTTGTCGGCATGATCGAAGGTCGCGAACACCGGCACGTCGCGCGCGCGCAGCACGGCCTTCAGGCGGGAGACGGTTTCCTCGACCGAGAACTTGCTCTCCTGCGTCAGAATGCCCTCGCCGCGTACGCCGGCGCCGAGCCCCGCCTTGTAGGAATCGGCGATGTCGCGCGCCAGCCCGGTCAGGTCGAGGCCTTCCTTGTTCGCGAGGAGGGTCACGCAGACGAGGTCGTCGGCCGCGGTGAAGCGGCTGAGATAGGCGCTGAAGCCCGGCGACGAGCCCTTGATCTCCATGAAACCGGGATGGCGTGTGAATTCCCAGCCCGCCATGGCCGGCACGACCGTTCCGTTGGCGAGCCGCGTCGGCTTGTAGATCAGCGCGCGGTTCTCCTCTCGCTTCACCAGGATGCCGCCCGCCAGCGCGATGTCCCAGGCGCTGATGTCCTCGGCCGACGACCAGAGGCTGCCGAAAGCGAACAGCGGAACGGAGGCGGCCGGATCGACCGGTGCGAGCTTGCCGTCGACCGTGCGATGGCCGACCGCGGGCTCGATCGGATTGATGAACGGCACCTGCGACTTGAACCGGCTGTGCGGCCGGTCGGTGGTGGCCTTCGCCGCGAAATCCTCGGCGAACATCGTGGCGCGCAGGCCGAGCGGCTCGATCTGATGGCGCATCACGTAGTCACGGAAGGACATGCCGCTCGCGCGTTCGACGATCAGGCCGAGCAGCAGGAAGTTCGTGGCACTCTGCCGCACCTCGGTGCCCGGCTCGAACAGCAGCGGCGCCGAGGACACCAGTGCGAGGAGCGCAGCGGGCTGGCGGCCGCGTCCGTCGCCGAATTCCTTGCTCGAGCGATAGTCGGCAATACCCGACGCATGCTGCAGCAAGGTGAAGATCGTGGCCTTCGCCCAGGCGGCGGGAAGGCCGGGAAGATGCTTGGCGACGGGATCGTTGATGTCGAGCTTGCCGGCTTCGTGGAGCTGGAACACTGCGACGGCGGTGAAGGCCTGCGTCAGCGGACCGATGTTCCACATCGTGCGGGTCGAGGCGAGCTCGTCATGCGCGAGGCTGGCGCGGCCGTAGCCCGCGGATCTCGGAATGTAGGGTGCCTGCACGATCGCCATCGAGAGCCCGGGCACGCCGTTCTTCTCCATGAACTCGGCGATGCGCTGGTCGATGAACTTTCCCCGCACCGCGAGCGCCGGCTGGCCGCGCGCCTGGTCGGATTGCGCGAATGCGGGAGCGCTCACCAGGCAGACGGCCGTCGCGAGCTTCAATGCGAGGAGAACGGTGAACTTGACTGTCATGAGGCGGAGGATGGCCAGCGCGCACCGGACAGGCAAAACAAAAACGCCGCCCGGCGTGAGCCTGGGCGGCGTTTTTGAATTGGTTGCGGGGGCAGGATTTGAACCTACGACCTTCAGGTTATGAGCCTGACGAGCTACCGGGCTGCTCCACCCCGCGTCAAATCCATGCGCGTTGATTGTTCGTCGTATCGGAAGAGGTTCTTCTTCGCGCTCGGAAGATCTGGCAGCGACCTACTCTCCCGTGCCTTGAGACACAGTACCATCGGCGCTGAAAGTTTTCACGTCCGAGTTCGGAATGGGATCGGGTGTACACCCTTCGCTAGTGCCACCAGATCGTCGAAGCGCGAAGAAGAGGTCTTGTCTTGGGTACAAGGCCGGCAGCGGATGTCGACCGCTGCACGGAACGAATGAAATCA
>SCVT01000566.1 GCA_004296815.1 Reyranella sp.
GGTCGGCATCTCGGTCTTCTTTCGCAGGATTTGCCACATGGTGCGCCTCCTCTTGCTTTGGCGAGCTGGTTTGTCTCGGGCCAATATGGCCATACAATGCCGCCAAATCGAGGGGGAGGCTGGCGAATGCCGGTGTTTTTCGTCTGTGCCGGCCTGCTGGGTCTGCTGGCCGTGGCGCTGACGATCAAGGTCGGCCTGATGCGCGGCGCCAAGAAGATCAACCTGGGCGACGGCGACGATCCCGAGCTGCGGGCGGCGGTGCGGGCGCACGGCAACCTCATGGAGTTCGCCCCTCTCACGCTCCTGATCATCTACATGGCGAGCGACTTCCACGGCTTCCGTGTGACGGCCGCCCTGTCGGTCGCCCTCCTGCTGTCGCGCGTGCTGCACGCCGGCGGCATGCTGGGCATGATCCCGAAAGGTCGTTTCGTGGGCACGATCGGGACCTGCCTGACCCTGGCCACCGCCTCGATCATGCTCGCGATCGACGGCCTCGGCCTGAAGCAATACTGACCGGCGGGCGGCGACCACGATCATGGGCGAGCCGGTCACCGTCCCGCTCTGGCTGTTCGTGGCGATCGCCGCCTTCGCTTTGTGGTCGCTGCTCGACCGGCTGCTGATTCCGAGCGTCCGCTGGTTCCTGCGACGACGGCTCAACCGGTTGATCGACCGGGTCAATCGCGGCCTCGCCGTCGAGATCAAGCCGTTCCAGCTCACCAAGCGCCAGGTGCTGATCGACCGGCTGATCTACGACCCACAGGTCGTGGCCGCCGCCAACGAGCATGCGCGCGCCAGCAACGTGCCGCGCGAAGTCGCGATGACGGAAGTCCATCGGTACGCGCGCGAGATCGTCCCGACCTTCAACGCCTACGTCTATTTCCGCGTCGGCTACTCGATCGCCCGTGCGGTCGCGCGCTTCCTCTACCGCGTGCGGCTGGGCTACGCCGACGAGCGCACCCTGGCCGGTGTTCCGGCGAACACCACGGTGGTGTTCGTGATGAACCACCGCAGCAACATGGACTACGTGCTGGTGGCGTTCCTGGCCGCCGAGCGCACCGCGCTCTCCTACGCGGTCGGCGAATGGGCGCGCATCTGGCCGCTGCAGCAGCTCATCCGCTCGATGGGCGCCTATTTCGTGCGGCGCAACTCCAACAGCCCGATCTATCGCCGCGTGCTGGAACGCTACGTGCACATGGCGACCGAAGCGGGCGTCGCGCAGGCCATGTATCCCGAGGGCGGCCTGTCGCGCGATGGCCGCCTGCGCGATCCCAAGCTCGGCCTGTTCGACTACATGCTGAAATCGTTCGACCCCAAAGGAGACCACGACATCGCCTTCGTGCCGGTGGCGCTGAATTACGACCGCGTGCTGGAGGACCGCACGCTGCTGCGTTCGCTGGACAAGGAAGCGCCCCGCCGCAGCGTCTGGTTCGCCCTCAGCACGGCGCTGGGCTTCTGGCTCGCCCAGCTCGGCCTGATGCTGCGCGGCCAGTGGTTCCGCTTCGGCTATGCCTGCGTGAATTTCGGCGGCATCGTCTCGGCGCGCGACTGGCTCGCCAAGCACGGCGGCGCGAACGGCGGCGATCTGCGGAACGTCGACAAGGATCAGCGTTTCGAGGTGATCGGGCGCCTCGCCACGGACGTGATGGGCGAGGTGGCGCGGCTGGTGCCCGTCCTGCCGGTGTCGCTGATGGCCACCGTTCTGCTCGAGGCCGACGGGCCGCTCGACGAGCTCGAGATCAAGGTCCGCGCCTCCGAGCTCGCCTCGCACTTCGAGGGGCGCGGTGCCAAGCTCTACCTGCCGCGCGGCGACCGTGACTACGCCTTTCATGTCGGCCTGCGCATGTTGGCGCTCCGGCGGCTGATCGAGGAAAGCGGCGACGGCCTGTTCGTGGCGGTGGCAACCGAGCGGCCGCTTTTGGCATATTATGCCAACGCCATCGCCCACCTGCGCGGAACATGATCAGCACGCTCTGGCGCATCGCCTATCAGGCCGGCGAGGGATACTTCACCAACCGGCTCTCGACATCCGCCGCGGCGATGGCGTTCTACACCATGTTCGCGCTGGGCCCGATCATGATCTTCACGATCGCGATCGCCGAGCCGTTCGTCGGCCGTCTGATGGCCCAGGAGGCGATCTTCGACGCGTTGAGCACGGTCGTGGCGCCGGAGCAGCTCCAGGGCATTCGCCGCTTCGCCTCCGAGGACTTGTTCCGCGGCGGCGGCATCGCCGCCATCGTCGGCGCCGCGGTGTTGCTCTATACGGGCTCGCGCGTGTTCGTGGAGCTCGACGACGGGATCGACGCGATCTGGCGCGACAGCAAGACCCGCATGTTGCATCCGGTCCTGGCCAGCCTGCAGTCGCGCCTGCTGGCGCTCGGCCTGATGATCGTGATGGGCATCCTGTTGATCGTCGTCATCCTGGCGAGCGTGCTCGCCTCGGCCTATGCCGGCGTGCTGGAGCGCTTCCCGGTCCTCGGCGTGTGGATCGGCCCGGCGATGTCGGTGTTCGCCCACTACGGCATGCTCTCGGCGTTCTTCACGCTGATCTACAAGTGGCTGCCGTCGGGCGGCGTGCCGTGGCGCTACGCGCTGATCGGCGGCGTGGTCAATGCGCTGCTGTTTGCCGCCGGCAACCGCGCGCTGGTCTACTACTTCGAGGTGACGCAGCTTTCGTCGGCGTTCGGCGCTACGGCCGGCTTCGCCGCCATCATGGTCTGGATGTACTGGACCTCGCTCACCATCCTGATCGGCGCCCAGGTCGGACGCTCGACGCGCGACGTGCTGATCGACAACCGCGCGAGAGAAATGGTCGAAGGCGATCTCTAGAACATGGTAGCCAAGACCCGATCCGGCGGCTTGTGGCCGTCGGCGAAGGTCTTGATGTTGATCAGGACCTTCTCGCCCATCTCGATGCGGCCCTCGAGCGTGGCCGATCCCATGTGCGGCAGCAGCACCACGCGGTCGAGCTCGAGCAGCTTGGGGCTGACCTGCGGCTCGTGCTCGTAGACGTCGAGTCCGGCACCCGCCAGCTCCTCGGCCTTCAGCATGCGGATCAGCGCGTTCTCGTCGATCACCTCGCCGCGCGCGGTGTTCACGATGATCGCCGTCGGCTTCATCAGCTTGAGGCGACGGGCCGAGAGCAGATGGAACGTCGCGGGCGTGTGCGGGCAGTTCACCGACACGATGTCCATGCGTGCCAGCATCTGGTCGAGGCTCTCCCAGTAGGTCGCCTCGAGCTCGCGCTCGGTCTCGGCGTGGACGCGCTTGCGGTTGTGGTAGTGGATCGCTAGGCCAAAGCCGCGCGCACGTCGCGCCAGCGCCTGGCCGATGCGGCCCATGCCGACGATGCCCATGCGCTTGCCCTGCAAGCGCGCGCCCAGCATCGAGGTCGGGCTCCAGCCCGCCCACTTGCCATTGCGCACCAGCCGCTCGCCCTCGCCCATGCGCCGCGCCGTCGCCAGCACCAGGGCCATCGACATGTCGGCCGTGTCCTCGGTCAGCACGCCCGGCGTGTTGGTCACGGTGATGCCGCGCTGGCGTGCCGTGTCGAGATCGATGTGGTCGACGCCGGTGCCGAAGGAGGCGATCAGCTTCAACTTCGGGCCGGCCTGCGACAGCACGCGGCTGTCGATCCGGTCGGTGACGGTGGGCACGAGGACGTCGGCAGCCTTCACGGCCTCGACGAGCTGGGGCGCCGTCAGGGGCTTGTCGTCGGCGTTGAGTCTGGTGTCGAACAGCTCCATCAGGCGCGTCTCGATCGCGTCGGGCAGCTTCCGGGTGACGATCACCAGCGGCTTCTTCTTGGAACTGGACGGCATATGGCTATGGGACCGGCACGGATCGAAAAGGGGACCAAGCCCGATTAGCAATTCCCCGCTCGTTTTGTCCAGCAAACGGGTTCTCGGGTGCCGGCGGCATAAAACCGCGCCTTTTCAAAGACTTGTCGCCCGAAACGAATATTTCAGGTATATAGGCGGCGATGGGAATTCGATCGTCGGTCCTGCTTTGCTTCGCGTCCCTGTCCTTGGCGGCGTTTTCGGTCCCCCAAGTGGCCGGCAAGACGGCCCTCGCCGCCGACAAGCCCAACAGCACTCAGCAGCGCAAAGGCTCCGGCCTGCCGATCCCGCGATTCGCTTCGCTGCGCTCGGACCAGGTGAATGTCCGCACCGGCCCGGGCACGCGCTATCCGATCGATTGGGAGTTCAAGCGGAAGGGCATGCCGGTCGAGATCGTCGCCGAGTACGAGAATTGGCGGAAAATCCGAGATTGGCAGGGCGCCAGCGGCTGGGTCCACCAGAGCCTGCTGAGCGGCAAGCGCAGCTTTATCGTCTCGTCCAAGACGGCCAGCCTGCACAAGACCCCCGCCTCCTCCGCCGAGGTGGTTGCCAGGCTCGAGCCCGAGGTGATGGGCGAGATCCGTTCCTGCGACGGGGACTGGTGCCGCGTCAAAGTGACCGGCGGCGTTACCGGTTGGGTGGAGCGCGGCCGCATGTGGGGCGTCTACAAATCGGAACCGATCAACTAGCGGTCGGCCGCTTCGAAACGTAGAACGAGGGTCACCGTGACCCACGACGTCAGTCTGAGCTATGCACGCTCCGAGCACATGTCGCCCGCCGCGATGGCGCTGGCGGGCTTGCTGCATGCCCTCGTGGCACTGGCGCTGTTCTACATTTCGCCGCTCCGGCCGGTCGAGCATTTCGAGAACGCCATCAACATCACGATGGACGCCCCGGTGACGCCGCCGGCCGAGGAGCCGAAGCTCGAGCAGGAGGCCATGGCGGCGGCGCCGCGGACAGCTCCGGCCGCCCAACCGCCGATCCGTCTCGGCCTGCCGCCGCCGGCGCCCACGACCACCGATCCCCGCGGCGCGGTAGGCGTCGAGACTCCGGCGGCCCAGCGCCCGGTCGAGAATCCGACACCCGACCCTCCGTCCCAGGAAGCGACGAAGCAGGCGGAGCCCGAGCCTCCGCCGCCGCAGCAGCAGGCGCTCGCGCCACCGACGCCGCAGCCGCCTCCGCCCCCTCCGCCACCGGCGCTCGAGCAGGCGCTGCCGCCGATCGACATGCCGCCGCCACCGCCAGTGACGGAACGCGACGTTCCGAAGCCCGCGCCGGCGCCACGCCAGGCACCTCCGCCGCCCCAGCAGGCGCAGCGCCCGCCGCCGCCACCGCCGCAACGGCCGCAGCAACACCAGCCACAGCCGCCTCCGCAGCAACAGCAAGGTCTTCGTCCCTCGCCACTCGGCCAGGCGCCGCAGCAGCCACGCACGCCAGCGGAGCGGCAGGCCGCGGCACAGCCTCAGAACCCGACCTTCCACAACCCGGCCGACAATTACGGCTCGAAGCGCGCGGCGGAAGACTATCTCTGGCAGGTCATGCGCCGCATCGCGCAGTTCCCGTACGTCCCGAAGAACACGTCGACGATCCGCGAAGAGGGCACGGTGCTGACGCGCGTGACCATCGCGCGCGACGGACGGCTGGTGAATGTCGTGCTCGAGCGATCGAGCGGCCTCGCCTCGCTCGACACCGGCGTCATCGAGACGATCCGCAAGGCCAGCCCCTACGCGCCGCTGCCGGCCGATATCGAGGGCGCCTCCCACACTTTTCTGCTGCCTGTGAGCTTCCGCTACAACGAAGTCCGCTGATCCGGCCCCCACCTCCGGGGTGGCCGCGGCCGCGGCCGGGACGTAGTACAATCGGCCCGTGACCGAGGTAGCCACCCTCCCGTCCCAGACCGGGCGCATGTCGCCGGGCGCCGTAGCGCTGGCCGTCGGCCTGCACGTCGCCGTCGCGGGCGCCTTGTGGTGGCTGTCGCCCCTCGACCACGAGGATCACGCCGAGACCCCGATCATGGTCACGGTCGATCCGCAGCCGCTGGGCGGCAGCGGCGCGACCGCATCGACGGGCGGCGGCGCACCGCCGACGGAGACCACGGAAACGCCACCGCCGACGCCGCCGGCCGAACCCGTCCAGCAGGCCGCCGCGGCTGCAGAGCCTGCCCCCGCGGCCCCGACCGAGCCGCCACCGCCGACCCCGCAAGCTCCCCCGCAAATGGCCGAGCCCCTGAAGCCTGCCGAGGAGGAAACCGAGACGAAGTGGCAGACCGAGGCGTCGGCCTGGAAGCCCCACGTCACGTTCGAGAACGCGCTGCCTCCGCCGGATGCACCGCCGCCGCCGACCTCGCGCGATATCCCGCGGCCGCGACCGCAACAACAGGCGCGGGCGCCGGTGCAGCAACGAGCGCAGACGGCCTTTCCGCCACGTCCCGTGCAGCCGCCGGCAGCACAACCGGGCAACACGCAGACCGCGGCGAGCGCGCCGGGGCCGACCAACAGCGCCCTCGATTCGCTGTCCGGTCATGGCGGCGAGCGGAACGACTATCTGACGCGCGTCTTCCGCCATATCGAGCCGTTCCGCGTCTATCCCGAAGCGGCGCGCGCCAACCGCCAGCGCGGCCGTGTCGTCACGCGCGTCACCATCAATCGCGCTGGCGAGCTGGTGGCGGTGAGCGTCGACCGCTCGAGCGGTTGGCCGCTGATCGACAATGCCGAGCTGGCCGCGATCCGTCGCGCCATGCCGCTGCCGCCGCCGCCGGCCGGCATGCCGGGCGATCCGCTCGTGCTGATCCTGCCGATGACCTACAACTACGAAGGTCGTTAAGACTTCAGGCGAAGTCCTTGCCGAGCGCCTCGCGCACCGGTGCCGACATCACGGCCATGTGGCCGTAGTTCGCGTGGTCGAAGCCGACCACGACATCGCCCTCGCCGCCGCGGAAAGCTTTCACCTGCGCCGCGGTGAAGGGAAAGCGGATGAACTGCACGGACGAGGCCTTGCCGTCGTCGCGCGAGCGCTCCTGGTCCTCTTCTGCGACACCATGAACGACCTCACCGCCCAGGCGGATGAAGGCCTTGTGCTCGACGCCGCCCAAGGTGGCCAGCACGCGCGCCCGGCGGATCGGATCGTCGATCTCGAACATCACGGTCGCCACCAGCTCGGCACCGGTCGGGATCAGCGGATTGTAGGCCGCGAGCTCGTCCGCGAGCTGCTCGGCGCCGCCCTTCTCGATAAACAGCATCTCGTGGATCTGGTGCAGCATCGTGTCGAACGATTCGAAATAGAAGGTCGCGAACGGCCCGACCTCGAGCCGACGGTTCTTCTTGATCTCGGAGATCCGCTTGCGGCGCTCGGCGCGCTGGCCGGAATACTCGGCGAGCGGAAGGATATCGGAGGCGGCGATCTTGCGCGGCGTCATGGTTCCTTGTCCGTAAGGCCGTAGGCACGGGCCAGCAGCTCGATCGGATGGCTGGCGCGTGACGGCTTGGGTTTCTCCTCGCCGGCGGCGATCTCCATCACCTGCATCAGGTGATCGGCCGCCAGCGGGCACTCGGAAGCGACGAAGCTGGTGTTGTTCTTCAGTGCGGCCTGCGCGGCGGGCTTGCCCACCTTTACGGCGATGTCGAAATTCTCGGTGCGGGCGCCCCAGATACCGCCATGGCCGCTGCAGCGCTCGACCACCGCGACGCGGGTCTTGGGGATGAGGCGCAGCATCTCGGCGCCCTTCGGGCCCATGTTCTGCGCGCGCGCATGACAGGCGAGATGCATGCTGACGCCGCCTTCGAGCGGCTCCAACCCCTCGGCCAGGCCATGCTTCTTGGCGATGTCGACGACGTACTCCGAAAGATCGAAGGTGGCGTTCGACAGCCGCTCGATGGCGGGATCCTTGGGGCAAATCAGCGGCCATTCGAACTTCAGCATCAGCGCGCAGGACGGCGTCAGCGCAATGACGTCGTAGCCCTTGTCGACCCAGGGCAGCAGCGCCGCGGAGACTTCCTTGGCGGCCGCGGCGACCGACTCGATGTCGCCCAGCTCGAGCTTGGGCATGCCGCAGCAGGCGGGATGCACGACCTCGGTCTCGACGCCGTTCTTGGCCAGCACCGCGCGGGCGGCGGCGCCGATGTCGGTGTTGTTGAAGTTCACGAAGCAGGTCGCGTAGAGCACCGCCTTGCGCTTGCCGTAGGCGGGTGCCGCCTCGTTCAGCACCGCGCCTTCGCGGCGCGCGCGGATCTCGAAGGTCTCGCCGGCGTAGCGCGGCAGCCGCGCGCCGTGATGGATGCCGGCCAGCCGCTCCATGCTCTTGCGCGTCATCGAATTGTGCTCGTCGCTCGCCCAGTTGGCGGCCGAGGCGAGGAAGGCGCCGATGCGGCCGGTGCGGTCGGTGTCGGCGAGCTGCTTCTCGACGAAGCCCGTGCCCTTCTTGCGCGCCTGCACCGCGCGATGGCGCAGCATGAGGTGCGGGAAATCCAGCGCCCATTCGTGCGGCGGCACGTAGGGGCACTTGGTCATGAAGCACATGTCGCAGAGCGTGCAGGCCTGCTCGACCTCGGCGTACTTCTCCTTCGGCACGCCGTCGAGTTCGCCGGTCGGGCCGTTGTCGATCAGGTCAAACAACCGCGGGAAGGAATCGCAAAGATTGAAGCAGCGGCGGCAGCCGTGACAGATGTCGAAGACACGCTCCATTTCCTTCTCGAGCGCCTTCTCGTCCCAGAACCAGGGGCTCTGCCAGTCGATGTCGTGGCGGGTGGGAGCTTCGAGACTGCCTTCGCGCATGGTCTTATCGCTTTGCTGCCGGCAAGGAACAGGTGGGGGTAGCTTGGAAGAAAAAGGGGACCCGGTCCGGGTCCCCTTTCTGGAAGTCCGAGGACCTCAGGCCATCGTGTCGAGGGCTTTCTGGAAGCGCCCGGCGTGGCTCTTCTCGGCCTTGGCCAGCGTCTCGAACCAGTCGGCGATCTCGGCGAAGCCTTCCTCGCGCGCCGTGCGCGCCATGCCCGGGTACATGTCGGTGTACTCGTGCGTCTCGCCGGCGATCGCGGCCTTGAGGTTGTTCGAGGTCTCGCCGATCGGCAGGCCGGTGGCCGGGTCGCCGCTCACCTCGAGGAACTCGAGATGGCCGTGCGCATGGCCGGTCTCGCCCTCGGCGGTCGAACGGAAGACGGCCGCGACGTCGTTGTAGCCTTCGACGTCGGCCTTCTGAGCGAAATAGAGGTAACGGCGGTTCGCCTGGCTCTCGCCGGCAAACGCAGCCTTCAGGTTGCCTTCGGTCTTGGATCCTTTGAGGTTCGCCATGATCCTTCTCCCTTCATGATCGGCCCATCCGCCAATCTCGACATGGGTTGTAGGAAACAGCCCGCGAAGCCGTCAAGAAGATTAGAACTATTCTAATCCTTGCAAACGATTCGCAAGAAATCGCCCGATAGATCGGGCGCCTAGCGGCGGACCCGGACGATCACGTCGACCCGCGACAGGCGGGTGCCCTTGGGCGG
This sequence comes from Reyranella sp., assembly GCA_004296815.1. Taxonomy (GTDB): domain Bacteria; phylum Pseudomonadota; class Alphaproteobacteria; order Reyranellales; family Reyranellaceae; genus Reyranella. The sequence continues at coordinate 9,320 of SCVT01000566.1, forward strand.
GGTCGGCAGGCCGGCGATGGTGACCTTCTCCGACGGGAAATCGTGCAGCTCGCCGTCGTTCTCGACGAAGAAATGGTGATGGTGGCCGGTGTTGGTGTCGAAATAGGACCGGCCGGGCGCGACCACGACCTCGCGCAGCAGTCCGGCATCGCGGAACTGGTTGAGCGAATTGTAGACGGTGGCCAGCGATACCGGCATGCGGGTCGCCTTCACCTCGGCATGCAGACTTTCCGCCGTCACGTGACGATGGCCGCCCTCGAACAGCACGCGCGCCAGCGCGACCCGCTGCCGCGTCGGGCGCAGGCCGGCCGCACGCAGGCGGTCGGGGAAGTCGGGGGTATTGCCGGCCATGATTGCAGTCATATGTAAGAGGTTGAAAGGGACAAGAAAAGGGCCTGTTTGGCTCGATTCGGCGGTTTGCACCGGGCGTCCCGCATCCTTATTCTGGCCCGGAAGCCCGATTCGGGCGGCCGTGGGACGGTGAATGTGAGCGAGCAGAAGAGCAGTTACACCTTTGAAGACCTGATCGAATGCGCCAAGGGCCGCCTGTTCGGCCCGGGGAACGCGCAGCTTCCCATGCCGCCCATGCTGATGTTCGACCGCATCACCCAGATCAGTTCCACGGGCGGGAAGTACGGCAAGGGCGAGATCGTGGCCGAGCTCGACGTGAAACCCGACCTCTGGTTCTTCAAATGCCATTTCGAGGGCGACCCGGTCATGCCGGGGTGCCTGGGTCTCGACGCCCTATGGCAGATGCTGGGCTTCTTCCTGGGCTGGATGAAGGCCCCCGGCCGCGGCCGGGCGATCGGCGTCGGCGAGGTGAAGCTCACCGGCATGATCGTGCCCACCGTCAAGAAGCTGACCTATCACGTCCACCCCAAGCGCGTGATCCTGCGCCGGCTCGTCATGGGCATCGGCGACGGGTTCGTGACCGCCGACGGCAAGGGCGTCTACGAGGCCACCGACATGAAGGTCGGCCTCTTCCAGGACGCGGCCGCGACCGCAACGGCGGGCTGATGAAGCGCGTCGTCGTCACCGGCCTCGGCATCGTCTCCCCGATCGGCAACAACGCCGCCGAGGTGACGCAGTCGCTGAAGGACGGCAAGTCGGGCATCGAGTTCGTCCCGCAGTACAAGGAGCTGGGTTTCCGCAGCCAGGTCGCCGGCACCCTCAAGCTGAACGTCGAGGAGCTGGTCGACCGCCGCCTCATGCGCTTCATGGGCAATGGCGGCGCCTACGCCTACCTCGCGATGAAAGAGGCGATCGCCGACGCTGGCCTCTCGGAAGCCGACATCTCGA
>SCVT01000567.1 GCA_004296815.1 Reyranella sp.
GCAGCAGCAGATGACGCACCCTCATCGCGATCATGGAAATGCCCCTCCAGATCGTCGGTTGTCGCCCATATTCTGGTCCAAATTGCGGCGTCCGCGCAGCGCGCGTGCGGCTAGTCGCGCTCTTCGATCCAGGCGGCCTGGATGGCCTCCAGGATCTTCTCGTTCGACCGGTTCGGGTCGTCCTCGAAGTCCGGCAGCTCCATCACCCAGCGGTGCAGGTCGGTGAAGCGGAGGTTCACGTTGTCGGCGTCGGGGTGCCGTTCCTCGAGCTCGATGGCGATGTCCTGGACGTCGGTCCAGCGCAGCTTCTTCGGCATCGCCCGGCCCCCTACTTGTCGACCATCATGTTGCGCGTCGCCGCCGGCAGCTTCACCACCAGCCCGTCCAGCGCCTCGCTCATCAGGATCTGGCAGCCCAGCCGCGAGGTGTGGGTGAGGCCGAAGGCGAGGTCGAGCATGTCCTCCTCGTCGTCGCTGGCCGGCGCCAGCTTCTCGAACCAGACGCTCTCGACCACGACATGGCAGGTCGAGCAGGCGAGCGAGCCCTCGCAGGCGCCCTCGATGTCGATGTGGTTGCGGTGGGCGATCTCGAGCACGGAAAGGCCGAGCGGCGCGTCGACTTCCTTGCGCGATCCGTCCTTCAGGATGAACGTCATCTTTGGCATCACAGTCTCTCTAAAAGTCCTCTCTACTCGCCCACCCGGTTCTCGAGCTCGCCCATCGACATGCCCGACAGCGCCTCGCGGATGCCGCGGTCCATGCGCCGTTCGGCGAACGGCTTCACGGTGGCTTCCAGCGCCTCGGCGGCGGCATTGATCTCGTCGCGGCTCTCGCCGGCGATCGTCGTCTCGAGGCGCGTGCGCGCGGCATCGATGCCGGCACGCTCCTCGACCGACAGCAGGTTGCCGTCCTTGGCCAGCGCCGCATCGAGCGCCAGCATGCCGCGCCGCGCCTCGACGCGCGCCTCGGTGAGGAGGCGCATCGTCATGTCGGCCTCGGCATTGTCCATGCTGTCGTAGAGCATGTCGGCCATATCCTCGTGGCTGAGCCCGTAGGACGGCTTGACCTCGACCCGCTGCGCGACGCCGGTCGTGCGCTCCTCCGCGGAGACCGTCAGCAGACCGTCGGCATCGACGGCGAAGCTGACGCGGATGCGCGCGGCACCGGCCGTCATCGGCGGGATGCCGAGCAATTCGAAGCGCGCGAGGCTGCGGCAGTCCGCGACCATCTCGCGCTCACCCTGGACGACGTGGATCGCCATGGCGCTCTGGCCGTCCTGGTAGGTGGTGAAATCCTGCGCGAGCTGGACGGGTATCGGCGTGTTGCGCGGCACGACCTTCTCGACGATGCCGCCCATCGTCTCCAGCCCGAGCGACAGAGGCGTCACGTCGAGCAGCAGGGTGTCGCCGCCGCCGGTAAGAGCTTCGGCCTGCAGCGCAGCGCCCAGCGCCACGACCTCGTCGGGATCGATGTCGGTGAGCGGCGGCTTGTTCATGAGCGCTTCCACCCACTTTCGGACGTGGGGAACGCGCGTCGAGCCGCCGACCATGACGACACCCTGTACCGCACCAGGCGTCACCTCGGCATCGCCCAGCACATGGGCAGCGATGTCTACGGTCTTGGCGACATAGCCATCGATCATCGCCACGAATTCTTCGCGCGTCAGCGCATGGAACGACGGCACGCCGGCGATCTCCAACCGGCCCGACGTCTGCTCGCGGTCGGAGAGCTGCTCCTTCATCGTGCGCGCCAGAGCCAGCGCCGCCTTCACCGCCGTCTCGTCGATCTTGTCGGCGAGGCCATCCTTCTTGCGCTCCGCCAGCATGCGCTCGGCGATAGCACGGTCGAAATCGTCACCGCCCAGCGCGGTGTCGCCGCCGGTCGCCAGCACCTGGAACACGCCCTTCTCCAGCCGCAGCAGGGAGAAGTCGAACGTGCCGCCGCCCAGGTCGTAGACCGCGTAGAGGCCCTCGGAACCCTTGTCCAAGCCGTAGGCGAGTGCGGCGGCCGTCGGCTCGCTGACGAGACGCAGCACCTCGAGGCCCGCCACACGGGCCGCGTCGCGCGTCGCCGTGCGCGCGGCATCGTCGAAATAGGCCGGCACGGTGATCACTGCGCGCTCGACCGGCTTCTCCAGCGCCTCCTCGGCACGCAGCCGCAGCGCCTTCAGTATCTCGGCCGAGATCTCGACCGGCGAGCGTGCCTTGCCGCCGATGCGCAGCTTGACCATGTCGGTCTGGCCGGTGCCGGCCTCGATCTCGTAGGGCAGCACGCCCGCCACCGCATGCAGGTCGGCGGCGCCGCGGCCCATCAACCGCTTGATCGAGGAGACGACGTTCTTGGGCTCGGTCGCCGTGAGCAGACGCGCCTCGTCGCCCACCAGCACGCCACCGGCCGCCGGATAGGCGACCACCGACGGCACCAGCGCCTTGCCGGTCTCGTCGTGCAG
>SCVT01000745.1 GCA_004296815.1 Reyranella sp.
ACTCACCCGTGCGCCACTCGTGTATTGCTACACGCGTTCGACTTGCATGTGTTAAGCCTGCCGCCAGCGTTCGTTCTGAGCCAGGATCAAACTCTCAAGTTTAACGTGCTTCCCGAAGGAAGCGCTTTGAGATCCCGTCACTAATTACTCTTGTCCGACTTGCGTCGGACATTCCGAACTAGCGACGACGAAAACGACCGTGCCGAAGCACTGACGTTCGCCGCCGCCGGCGTATCCCTTTCCTAACAGACGATGCATAGAGCGCACGACCCGTGAGAGCCGAGACCTTCGCCGAACCGGAACCGATTGGGTCACAAAACCCTTCGCAGCAATTACGCGCCGCGTTTTCGGTACACCCCGTTCGCCGTGGGAGCCGCGCTTATATGGGGGGGTCTTCGGGGTGTCAAACCTAAAATTGCGATTGTCTGACAAAGCGCCGGGACGTTCATAAAAGCCCGTCAAACCTATTGTATTCTTGTCTCCGAACCGGCTTTCCGGCATCAATATGTAGCGATTCCGCCGTTGGGGACAAAAACCAGCCCTCGGCGCCACCCAGAGCAGAGGTCCGGGACCACCGGGCCCACAATAGGTCAACGGTCATGACGGATTCCCCTCCTCCGTCGGACCGGCCGAATGGCGGCAAAAGCTCGGCTTTTGCGCTGTTCCGGCCTGTCCTCTTTGCCATCGGCATCATCGGCCTGGCGATGGGTGGGCTGCTCGTCAGCCACCGGTCGAATCCAGAGATTGCGAGCCTGCCGCCGCCGCCCAAACCGGTGGAACAGGCGGTTTTCGTGCTGCCTGAGCCGGAACCGGTCCCGCCGCTCAGCACGGCCGAATTCAAGGCGCCAATCGACTTCCGGGGCTTCCAGATGAAGCCGCAGGAGCCCGCACCCGAGCCCGAACCACCCGCAAGCGACCGCTACGAGCTCACTCTGCGCCTCGAGAAAGGCGACACCGTCGAGAAGATGCTGGCCGACATCGATGTCGTCGAAGCCGATCGCAAGCAGATCGCCGAGAAGCTGCAATCGCTCCTGAAGAAGAAGCGCCTCGCGACGGGCGAGACGATCGAGCTCCTAATGCAAACGATGCCCGAACAGCCCGACGCACCGCGCGTGCTCGCGCTGTCGGTGCGTCCGCAACCGGAGCGCGAGTACATCGTGAGCCGTCAGGACGACGGCACCTACGATGCCGAGGAGAAAGTCTACAAGGTCAGCCCGCGCATCGTGCGCGTCGAGGGCGAGCGCAACGGCTCGTTGCAGCAGAGTGGCGTCAGGGCCGGTGCGCCGTCGGCCGCGATGATCGAGTTCATCCGCGCGCTCTCCTACGACGTCGACTTCCAGCGCGAGCTGAAGGAAGGGATGAAGTTCACCGTGCTGCTCGAGCAGCTCGTCACCAGCGACGGCATGGTCACGCATCCCGGCCGCCTGCTGGCCGGAGAGCTGCGCCTGCTGAAGCGGACGGTCACGGTCATCCGCTTCCGCCCGCAGGGCGGCGCCGACGGATTCTACAATCCCCAGGGCGAGAGCGTCGTGCGCTCGTTCCTGCGCACGCC
>SCVT01000568.1 GCA_004296815.1 Reyranella sp.
CCGCGCCGCGGCTTCGATCACGGCCTCGGGCCCTGCCGCCACCTCGATCTGCGTGCCGGCCAGCGCATCCTTCAGGGCCTGGAACCTGCCCGGGTCAGCAACAACTGCGAGCCTGGCGCGCAGGCGCCGCGCCTGCTCGGCCAACAGCTCGACCGAGGTACGCGCGACCAAGGCCTCGACCCGATACTTCGCCGGATCCCTCGCGATGAGATCGACGGTGCTCTGGCCGACGGATCCGGTCGAGCCGAGGATCGTGATACGTCTCGGGCGATCCTCAGAGGGGGCGGTCCACTTGGTCATGTCCAGGGCCAGCCAGGGCCCGCGATCAGGCGTGCAACACCGACGGCGACCAGCACGGCGATCAGGCCATCGATGCGGTCGAGCAGGCCGCCATGCCCCGGGATAAGCCGGCCGCTGTCCTTCACCCCGGCGCGCCGCTTGGCAGCGGATTCCAGCAGGTCGCCAACCTGCCCCACGATGGCGAGCACCGCGCCGATGATGGACAGTGATATCGTCTCTCCGAGCCCGAACGCATAGCCTACCGCTGCGCTGGCGACGGCCGCCCAAGCCATCCCGCCGACCAGCCCCGACCAGGTCTTTCCGGGGCTGATGGAGGGCGCGAGCTTGGCGCCGCCGGCGGCGCGGCCGACGAAGTAGGCGCCGATGTCGGTCGCCCAGATGCAGGCCAGCAGCCAGACGATCGTCTCGCGGCCGTGGACCGGCTGATGGCGCAGCCAGAGCAAGGCCACAAGGGCCGCAAGTCCGTAAGCCCAAGCCAGCAGCCGAAGCGCCGGCGCACCGCGGGTCAGGCGTGTCCATTCGAGGAGCATGATCGGCGCGGCGATCGCGGCAGCCAGATCGATCCATGGGAAGCCGTACCAGACCGCAGCCAGGAGCGCAGGCCCCAGCACCACGGCCGAGAGCACGCGCATCAGCAGCCCGGCAAACCGCCCGCCGCCTGCCGGCCGGCCGTCAACCGCCGACGCCGCCATAGCGCCGCTCCCGCCGCCGGAACTCGGCGATCGCCTGTTCCAGATGCTCCTTGCCGAAGTCGGGCCAAAGCGTGTCGACGAAAACCAGCTCGGCGTAGGCACACTGCCAGAGGAGGAAATTGCTGATCCGCTGTTCGCCGCTCGTGCGGATCAGCAGGTCCGGATCCGGGACGCCCGCCGTCAGCAGCTCGCGCTCGAAGCTGTCGTGGTCGATCCGGTCGGCCGTCAGCTCGCCGGCAGCGACGCGGCGCGCCAAGCTGCGGGCTGCGTTGAGGATCTCGTCGCGCGAGCCGTAGTTGATGCAGATGTTGACGTCGATCCGCGTATTGGCGGCCGTCATCTTCTCGGCATCGGCGATGTCGCGGACGATGTCAGCCGCCAGCCCTTCCCGGCTGCCGATCACCCTCAGGCGCGCGCCGTTCTTGCGCAGCTCCTCGAGCTCGCTGCGCAGGTAGTGACGCAGCAATCCCATCAGGTCACTGACCTCGTCGGCCGGTCGCGTCCAGTTCTCGGTCGAAAATGCGAAGAGCGTCAGTACGGGGATGCCGAGCTCGCCGGCGCCCCGCACGACACGCCGCACGGCGTCGGCTCCGCGGCGATGGCCCGCGACACGCGGCAGGCCACGCGCCTTCGCCCACCTGCCGTTGCCGTCCATGATGATGGCGACGTGGGTCGGCCCCGACGTCCCGTCGGGCGTGGCGGGCAGCGACGCGGTGGACATCAGACGGTCTTGATCTCTTTTTCCTTGTGAGCGAGGGCGTCGTCGACCTGCTTGACGTAGCGATCCGTGAGCTTCTGGACCTCGTCCGACTTCTGGCGATGCTCGTCCTGCGAGATCTTGTGGTCCTTCTCGGCCTTCTTCAGGGCCTCCATGCCGTCACGCCGGACATTGCGCACGGCGACGCGGCCACCTTCGGCATACTTGTGCGCGAGCTTCGCCAGTTCGGCACGACGCTCACTCGTCAGTTCCGGAATCGGAATGCGGATCATCTGGCCGTCCGGCGCCGGATTGAGGCCGAGCCCCGATTCACGGATCGCCTTCGCGGTCGGCGTGACGAGGCCTTTGTCCCAAACGCTGACGGTCAGCAGCCGGGGCTCCGGAGCGCTCACCGTGCCGACCTGATTCAGCGGCATGCGTTGGCCGTAGGCTTCGACCATCACCGGGTCGAGCAGATTGACGGAGGCGCGCCCGGTCCTGAGGCCGGCGAACTCCTTCTTCAAGGCGTCCATGGCGCCATGCATACGCTTCTCGAGCTCTTTGAGATCAGCGGTCATGTCGAGGCCTCGTCCTTGATGATCGTAAAGGTCCCTTCGCCCTTCATGGTCGCGGCGAACGCGCCGGGCTTGTGGATGTCGAACACGATAATGGGGATGCGGTTCTCGCGCGCGAGCGAGATCGCCGACGCATCCATGACCTGGAGGTCGCGCGACAGCACTTCCATATAGTTCAGCGTGTCGTAACGCTTGGCATTCTTGTCCTTGCGCGGATCGGCCGAGTAGACGCCATCGACCTGCGTGCCCTTGAGCAGCGCATCAACGCCCATCTCGGCGGCACGCAGCGCCGCTGCGGTATCGGTGGTGAAGAACGGGTTGCCCGTCCCGGCGGCGAAGATCACGACGCGGCCCTTCTCCATGTGCCGGGCGGCGCGCCGGCGGATGTAGGGCTCGCAGACCGTCGTCATGGGGATCGCCGACTGCACGCGTGTCTGCAGCCCCTGCCGCTCCAGCGCGCTTTGCATGGCCAATGAATTGATGACGGTGGCCAGCATGCCCATGTAGTCGCCGCTGGCGCGGTCCATGCCGGACGCCGCGGCCGACACGCCGCGGAAGATGTTGCCGCCGCCGATCACCAGGCAGACCTGCACGCCCATGGCATGCACGGTCTTCACTTCCTGTGCGACCATCGCGACCATGTCGGGATCGAGACCGTACTCCCGACTCCCCATCAGCCCCTCGCCTGAGAGCTTGAGAAGGACACGGCGATATCGGGGGCCCGACGACATCGGATTCCTCTGACTGCGAAATCTTGGGCGCGCGGGCACAATCCCGCGCGCCAATAGCAATTTTAATACTACTTCTTGAGCTGGGCAGCCACCTCAGCCGCAAAATCTTCCGACTTCTTCTCGATGCCTTCGCCCAGGCCGAAGCGAAGATATCCCGCCAGTCGAACCGGGGCGCCGACCTGCTTGCCGGCGTCCTCGACGACCTTCGAGACCTTGGTCTTGCCGTCCATCACGAAGGCCTGCTCGAGCAGCACGACTTCCTGATGGAACTTGCGCAGGCCGCCTTCGACCATCTTGGCGATGATGTCGGCCGCCTTGCCACTCTGCCCCGCCTTCTCGGCGAGCACGCCGCGCTCGCGCTCGATCGCCACCGGGTCGAGCTCATCCACTGTCAGCGACTGCGGGTTGGCCGCGGCGACATGCATGGCGAGCTGCTTGGCGAGCGCGCCGAGCTTGGCCTTGTCGCCGGTGGACTCGAGCGCCACCAGCACGCCGATCTTGCCCAAGTCGGTCGCGACGGCGTTGTGCGTGTAGGCGACGACGATACCGTCGGACACCGAGATCGACGCGGCGCGACGCAGGCTCATGTTCTCGCCGATCGTGGCGATCAGGTTGGTGAGCTCGCCCTGCACGTCGCGGCCGGTGCCGGGAAACGGCGCCGCCGCGACCTTGGCGAGGTCACCGCCATTGTCGAGCGCGAGCTTGGTCGCCGTGGCCACGAACTTCTGGAACTGGTCGTTGCGGCCGACGAAGTCGGTCTCGGCGTTGACCTCGATGACCGCACCCTTCGTGCCGTTTGCAGCGACGCCGACGAGGCCCTCGGCCGCGACGCGGCCGGCCTTCTTCGAGGCAGCCGAAAGGCCCTTGGTGCGCAGCCAGTCGACAGCCTTCTCGAGGTCGCCGCCGGTCTCGCCCAACGCCTTCTTGCAATCCATCATGCCCGCGCCGGTCTTCTCGCGCAGTTCCTTGACGAGGGCGGCAGTGATCTCAGCCATAGTCTTGCTCCGTGTGAGTGTGACAAGGGCCGGTCTTCCGACCGGCCCCGTTATGTCTTTCCGATGAGGGGCCGGGCCTACTCGGCCGGCGAAGCCTCGGCGCCCGCGCCGTCGGATCCGGGGAGATCCTCGGCCGGCTGCTCGCTCAGTTCGCCGACGTCGCCGCCAGCTGCGCCGATCTCGGCGCGGATGCCGTCCAGCACCGAAGCGGCCAGCAGGTCACAGTAGAGCGACACCGCGCGGATCGCGTCGTCGTTGCCCGGGATCGGGAAATCGATGCCGTCCGGATCGGAGTTGCTGTCGACCACCGCCACGATCGGAATGCCGCGCTTGCGGGCTTCCAGAACGGCGATCGACTCCTTGTTGGTGTCGATGATGAACAGCAGGTCGGGCGTGCCGCCCATCTCCTTGATGCCGCCCAGCGAACGCTCGAGCTTGTCGCGCTCGCGCGTCAGGTCGAGCTGCTCCTTCTTGGTGAGGCCGACGACGTCGCCCTTGAGGCGCTCGTCGAGCTCGCGCAGCCGCTTGATGGAGGCCGAGATCGTGTTCCAGTTCGTGATCATGCCGCCCAGCCAGCGGTGGTTCACGTAGTACTGGCCGCAGCGCTTGGCCGCGTCGGCGACGCGGTCGGCAGCCGCCGCCTTGGTGCCGACGAACAGCACGCGCCCGCCGCTCGCGACGACGTCGCGAACCTGCTTCAGCGCCTGCTCGAGCAGCGGCACCGTCTTGGTGAGGTCGATGATATGGACCCCGTTGCGCACCCCGAACAGGTACGGCTTCATCTTGGGGTTCCAGCGGCGCGTGTGATGGCCGAAGTGGACGCCGGCTTCCAGCAGCTGGCGCATCGTAAACGTCGGCATGGTCATGCCGTTCTCCTTTTCCGGTTGAGCCTCCGCGGGCGTCGTCCATTTCTGGACACCGGAGCGAGCGCCGGGATGTCTCCCCGTCGACCGCAAACCCGCGTGCGAAGTGGCGCGTTTCTAGAGGTTTGGCCCCGGAAATGCAAGCGCTAATGAAATCAACGGGTTACGCGACGATTTCAGCGATTTCCCGAGCCAATTTGAGAAGCGACAGCGGCGCACTCCCCTCCGCCTTGTTGTTGGCCGTGATCCAGACCTTGCGGCCACCCTTGAAGGCCGCGGCCGCCATCCGGGCAAGAATCCGGCGCGTCTCGCCATCCTCATCCACCAGCTTGTCGAACGGCTCGTAGCGCTGCTTGGCTGCCTGATAGAGGAAGCCCCGGTGCAGGTTCCAGCGGACGACCAGGTCGCCCGGCGCCTCGCCGTCGAGCGCCTTCAGCGCCGCTTCCTGCCGTTCGACCTCAGGCATACGGTCGTGCAGGCCGACGCAGTAGCGGACGCGGGTCTCGGCCAGCATCCGCATCAGGCGGGGCGTCAGCAGCTCGGCATTGCGAAGCTCCAGGGCATAGAGCGGTCGCCGGCCTCCCAGCTCCTGCGGCAGCGTGGCGAAGAACGCACCCAGCCGCTCGATCAGCAGCGACGCGTCCTCGACGAGGCTGCGCGGCAGCGGCGAGACCTGGAACACCAGGGGACCCGCCTTGTCCTTCAGGCCTTCGAGGCAAGGCACCACGAATTCGCGCACGGCGACCGCCGCGTCGAGGAAATGCGGGTTGGGCACCTTGCCTCTGCCCTCCTCGTCGCGGATCACGGCGTCGCAAACGATGGCCGGCGCCTTCACGACGAAGCTGAAACCGTCGGGCACCTGGCTGGCGTAGCGCGCATATTCGACGGCGGATATCGGCGCATAGAACGTGCGGTCGAGGCTGACGGTCCGCAGCAGCGGGATCCGGGCATAGGCCTCCAGGCCCTTGCGGCTCAGCGTCACCTGCGGGTGGACGCCCTCGTAGACGAGCCCGCGCCAGCCGGGAAAGAACCACGATGAAGTACCAAGCCGGATGTCGGCTGGCAGACCGGGGGCGTCGAGCAGCGGCGAGACGCTGGCGGTCTGGACGTCGCCGGCGCGGGCTGTCCGGCGCTTCGGCGGTGCATCGGCTTCGAAGAGGCCGGGCTGCCGGCTCAAATCTCCTCCACCTGGGCGACGCCCGGCAGGCTGCCGATCGTGTCGCGCAGGCCGCCTGCGATGGAATAGGTGCCGGGCAAGGTGATCTCGGCCTCGGATTCGTCCGCCACCGGCACGACGAGCGTGACCCGCCCGCGGCCGCGCTTGCCCTCGAGCGCCTTGCGCAATGCCTCGAGCGCCACGGGATCGGAAATGACGATGCGCAGGCCAGCCGCGGCGTTCGCCACGGCGTCCTCGAGCTTCTCGACGGTCTGCGCCGTGAGCTTCACCTGCTCGCCGTCGAGCCGGCCATCGACCGAAAGCAGGACCGCCTGCCCTGCCTCGAGCAGGTTGCGCTTGGATCCCAGAAGCTCGCTGAACACGACGCATTCGAAGGCCCCGGATTGATCGGAGCACTGCAGGAAAGCAAAGCGGTTGCCCTTGGCCGAGGTCCGCTCCATGCGGTCGATCACGGTGCCTGCGAGCTTGATGCGGCCCGGCGTGCCGCGCGCCAGCAACGCCGGCAGATCGGCCGCGCGGCAGACACCGAGGCGTTGCAGGCTGCGCTCATAGGCGGCCAGCGGGTGCGAGGACAGATAGAAGCCGATCGCGGCAAATTCGTGCTGCAGCCTTTCCATCGGCGCCCAGTCCGGGACCTTCGGCAGCTGCGGCCGCCGCTGCGCCGTGTCGTCGCCAAACAGGTTGTTCTGGTCGCTGCCGCGCGATTCGTGCGTGGCCTGCGAATGGCGCGTCAGCGCCTCTACCGCTGCGAATGTCTGGGCGCGGTTCTTGTTCAGGCTGTCGAAGGCACCGGCGCGCACCAGGCTTTCGACCAGTCGCTTGTTCAGGACGCGCTGGTCCAGTCGCTCGGCGACATCGAACAGGTCCTTGAACGGCCCCTTCTCCGCCCGCTCCTCTGCCAGCCGGTTCATCGCATCGCGGCCCACGCCTTTGATGGCGGCGAGCGCATAGCGGATCGCCTTCTTGCCCTCGGCCGTCTGCTCGACCGTGAACTCGGCAGACGACTTGTTCACGTCGGGCGGCAGCAGTTCGACGCCGATCTTGTCGAGGTCGCGGCGGTAGCCGTTCAGCTTCTCGACGTTGCCCATATCGAGGGTCATCGTGGCCGCGAAGAACTCGACCGGGTGATTCGCCTTGAGATAGGCCGTCTGGTAGCAGACCAGCGCATAGGCTGCGGCATGGCTCTTGTTGAAGCCGTAGCCCGCGAACTTGTCGACCTGGTCGAAGATCGACGAAGCCTTGTCCTTCTTGACGCCGTTCTTCTCCGCGCCCTCGACGAAGGCCGCGCGCTGGGCATCCATCTCGGCCTGGATCTTCTTGCCCATGGCGCGGCGCAGCAGGTCGGCGCCGCCGAGCGAATAGCCGCTCAGCACCTGGGCGATCTGCATAACCTGCTCCTGATAGATCATGATGCCGTAGGTTTCCTTCAGGATCCCTTCGAGCAGCGGATGCAGGTAGTCCGGCGTCTCCTCGCCGTGCTTGCGCTTGATGTAGCTCGGGATGTTCTCCATCGGGCCTGGGCGATAGAGCGCCACGACCGCAATGATGTCCTCGAAACGGTCCGGCTTCAGCTTGCGCAGGACATCGCGCATGCCGTTGCCTTCCAGCTGGAACACGCCCGAGCCGTCGCCGCGCGCCAGGAGCTCGTAGCTCTTGCGGTTGTCGAGCGGCAGCTTGGCGATATCGATCTTGTCGCGGCCGATCAGGTTGCACGCCTTCTCGATCACAGTAAGCGTCTTGAGGCCGAGGAAGTCGAACTTCACCAGTCCCGCCGTCTCGACCCACTTCATGTTGAACTGGGTCGCCGGCAGGGAGTCCTTGTTGTCGGTATCGCGGTAGAGCGGCACCAGCTCGTCGAGCGGCCGGTCGCCGATCACGACGCCCGCGGCGTGCGTCGAGGCGTTGCGGTAGAGGCCCTCGAGCTGCAGCGCGAGGTCGATCAGGCGCTTGATCTCCTCGTCCGCGGTGTACTGCTCCTTCAGGAGCTGCTCGGTCTCTAGCGCCTTGGCGAGCGTGGTCGGGTTGGCCGGGTTGTTCGGTACGAGCTTGCAGATGCGGTCGACCTGACCGTAGGGCATGCCCAGCACGCGGCCGACGTCGCGCAGCACGGCGCGGGCCTGCAGCTTGCCGAAGGTGATGATCGCGGCGACACGGTCGTGGCCGTACTCGTCGCGCACGTAGCGGATCACGCGGTCGCGCTTGTCTTGGCAGAAGTCGATATCGAAGTCCGGCATCGACACGCGCTCGGGGTTGAGGAACCGCTCGAACAGCAGTCCCCAGCGCAGCGGATCGAGGTCGGTGATCTTGAGCGACCAGGCGACCAGCGATCCTGCGCCCGAGCCGCGGCCCGGACCGACCGGGACGCCGTTGTCTTTCGCCCACTGGATGAAGTCGGCGACGATCAGGAAGTAGCCGGCGAAACCCATCTTCTCGATCATGTCGAGTTCGTAGGTCAGACGCTCGGCGTAACGATCGAAAGTGACGTTCTCCGCGAGGCGCCCAGCGTTCTTCAGCTCGTCGAGGCCGGTCTTGGCGAGGTCGCGTAGCGCCTCGCCTTCCGAACGGCCCTCGAGCTTGGTGTAGCTCGGCAGGATCGGCTTGCGAGGCGCCGGCATGTAGGCGCAGCGCTGGGCGATGACGAGGGTGTTGTCGCAGGCTTCAGGAAGATCCTCGAACAGCTTGCGCATCTCTGCCGCCGACTTGAAGTAGTGCTCGGGCGTCAGGCGACGGCGGTTGGGATCCTCGATATGGGCGCCCTGCTCGATGCACAGCAGGACGTCGTGCGCCTCGTACATCGAGGCCTTGGGAAAATGGACGTCGTTCGTCGCCACGATCGGCAGGTCGCGCTCGTAGGCGAGATCGAGCAGCGGATCCTCGATGCGACGCTCGGTATCGTCGCCGTGGCGTTGCAGCTCGAGATAGAGCCGGCCGGGGAACAGGCCCTGCAGCCGATCCAATATGTGGCTCGCCGCCGGTATCTGCCCCGCAGCCAGCAGCCGGCCGATGGCGCTGCCATTGCTGCCGGTGATGGCGATCAGGCCCTCGACGGACCCTTCAAGGTCGGTCAGATGGAGTGCCGATACCGAGCCGACCTTGAACTCGAGGTGAGCGCGGCTCACGAGCCTCATCAGGTTCTTGTAGCCCTGCTCGCTCTGGACCAGCAGGGTCAGCCAGTCGATCGCCGGGACCTTGCTGGCGGTGGCGATACCGCCCTCTTCCTCGCGGCGAATGCCGAGGTCACAACCGACGATCGGCTGAACGCCCGCTTTCGAGGCGTACTGCGAGAACTCAAGGGCACCAAAGAGATTGTTGCGGTCGGTGACGGCGACGGCCGGCATCGCCTGCCCCTTCGCGAGGGAGACGATGTTATCGACCTTGTTCGCGCCTTCCGTGAGTGAATAGGCGGAACGGACCTTGAGATGGACGAAATCGGCGATGGCCACCGGCCATCATCGCCTTCAATCCTGTGGACTGTCAGGCACCGAGTACGCCATCTCGCAGCGTCAGCGTGCGATCCATCCGCGCGGCGAGCTCCGGATTGTGGGTGGCGATCAGCGCCGCCATGCCGGTTTCCCGCACCAGGGCGAGAAGTTGCCGGAAGACCGTCTCGGAAGTCGTCGAATCGAGATTGCCAGTCGGCTCGTCAGCCAGCAGCACGCGCGGCGCGTTGGCGACGGCCCGGGCGATCGCCACGCGCTGCTGTTCGCCACCCGACAGTCGACCAGGGCGATGCTCCAGCCGGTCGCCGAGCCCGACCATGGTCAGCAACTCCTCCGCCCGCTTCCGGGCTGAGCCGCGCGCCACGCCGTTCAGCATCTGCGGCAGCATCACGTTCTCGATCGCGGAGAATTCCGGCAGCAGGTGGTGATACTGATAGACGAAACCCAGGAACTCGCGCCGCAGCGTCGTGCGGTCGCGATCGCCGAGCTTTCCCGCCGAGCGGCCGTCGACCATCACATCGCCCTCGTCCGGCCGCTCCAGGAGGCCGGCGATGTGCAGCAGGGTCGACTTGCCACTGCCCGATTGTCCGACCAGGGCCACGATCTCGCCGGGCCGAAGCTCGAGCGTGACGCCGTGCAGGACCTCGAGGCGGCGGTCGCCCTGGACGAAGGTGCGCCGGATGCCCTGCAGGGCGAGCGGAAATACAGCGTCATTCATGGCGCAATCCTTCGACGGGCTCGATCCGTGTGCTTCGCCAGGCCGGATAGGCCGCCGCCGCCAGCGACAGCACGATCGCGACCGCAACAATGGCCGACACTTCGGCCGCCTGGATCCTCACCGGCATCGATGTGATGAAGTCGACCTCCGCACCGCCGGTACCGGCTGCGCCCGTTATCTCCGACAGAAGCCGACCGATCGACGGCATGTTGGCGCAGATCAGCAGGCCGAGCCCCGCGCCGATCGCCGTGCCGACGATGCCGACCGCTGCCGCCGCAAGGAAGAAGGCGCGCACGATGGTGCCTGGCGTCGCGCCCATGGTGCGCAGGATAGCGATGCTGCCGCGCTTCACGCGCACCAGCATGGTGAAACTTGCGACGACGTTCATGGCCGCCACCACGACGATCAGGGTGAGGATGATGAACATCATGACACGCTCGACCTGCAGGGCGCCGACGAACCTCGCATTGAGCCCCAGCCAATGCGACACCCGCAGATCGGCGCGACCGAGCGATCGCCGCAACTCGTCGGCTATCTTCGGCGCGACGGCCGGATCGCTCAGGAACAGATCGACCGACGTCACCGCCTGGTCGCCGTATCCGAGATCCTCCTGCAACATGGGCAAAGGAATGAAGACCAGGGAATTGTCGAACTCGTAGCGGCGACTGAGGAAGCTCGCGAGGATCTCGTAGTCCGAATAGCGCGGCGCGATGGTACCGTTCTGGTTCAGGACGTGCGTGACGACGGTCAGCGTCTCGCCGACTCGCACCTGCATGGCCTGCCGCAGACGCTCGCCAATCACGACGCCGGGCTTCGCGCCGAACTCGTCCAGCCGGCCGAACACCAGGTTCTTCGCCACGATGTCGCGCGACAGCAGGTCTTCCTTGCGCACGCCGCGAAGCTGCGCACCGCGCGTCTGGCCGTGCGCCGACACCAGGGCCTGACGCTCCAGCGTCAGGCGGACGGCAGTGACGCCGGGCACCGCCTGCAGCCGCGCGAGAAGGTCCGGCGTGGCTTGCAGCATGCCGTCGCGGGCGGCGATCACGACGTGCCCGTTCATCCCGATGATCCGGCCCAGAAGCTGCTCGCGGAATCCGCCCATCACGGACAGGACCACGATCAGCGTCGCGACGCCCAGCGCCACGCCGACCAGCGAGAAGATGGCGATGAAGGAGACAAACCCCTCCCGCTGGCGGGTCGCGAGATAGCGCCAGGCCAGCCAGCGCTCGACGGCAGGCGCGCGGTCACTCACGGCGCAACCCCTCGACCGGGTCGAGGCGCGCCGCCCGCAGCGCCGGATAGAGCGAGGCGAGCAAGGCGAAGACCAGGGCCATGCCGGTGATGACCGCCACTTCGCCCCATTCGATCCGGGACGGCATCTCGGCCAGCAGGTAGAGCGTCTCGTCGAACAGGACGATGTCGAAGGTGCGCTGGAGCCATTGCCTGATCGCCTCGATGTTGCGGGCGAAGGCGAGCCCCAGGACCGCGCCGAGGAGCGTGCCGGCGCCGCCGATCACCAGCCCGTCGAGCAGGAATATCCGCATGATGGCGCCGCGGCTCGCCCCCATCGTGCGCAGGATCGCGATGTCGGCAGTCTTGGTGCGCACCAGCATCACGAGGCTCGAGACGATGTTGAAGGCGGCTACCACG
>SCVT01000569.1 GCA_004296815.1 Reyranella sp.
AGACCGGGATGCTTCTTGGCGATCTCGGCGATCTGCTCGGGATCGACGAACATGCCGCGCACCTTGGTGCGCTGGTCGGCGCGGCCCATCCAGCCCTTGATGCGCATGTTGGTGCGCCCGCACGGGCTCGCGCCCGCCAGCACCGCCGACATGTCGCCGGTGCCGAAGCGGATCAGGGGATAGGCGCGGCTGAACGAGGTCACCACCACCTCGCCGACATCGCCCTCGGGCACCGGATCGCCGGTGCCGGGCCGCACGATCTCCACGATCACGCCCTCGTCGACGATCATGCCCGAGATGGATCCATCTGGCGCTTCCGACTCGTAGGCGATGGTGCCGAGATCGGCGGTGCCATAGCTCTGCAGGCAGCTCATGCCTTTGCCCTGGAACATCTGGCGCAGCGACGGCGGCAGCGCCTCGGCACCGACGAAGGCGTGCTTCAGCGAGGAGATGTCCTTGCCCGTCTCGGCGGCCTTCTCGATCAGGATCTTGAGGAACGAGGGCGTGCCGACATAGCCCTTCGGCTTGATCGCCGCGATGGCGTCGAGCTGCAGCTCGGTGTTGCCGACGCCGCCCGGCACGACGGCGCAGCCCAGCGCCCGCGCCGCGGACTCCATCATCATGCCGGCGGGCGTCAGGTGATAGGCGAAGGTGTTGTAGACCACGTCGCCCGGCCGGAAGCCCGCGGCGTACATCGCGCGGGCGCCGCGGAAATAGTCGGGCTCGTCGGTGTCGATCTCGAAGATCGGGCCGGGCGACATGAAGACGTGGCGCACCTTGCTCATCGGCACGGTGATCAGGCCGCCCATCGGCGGGTCCTTCTTCTGCACCTCGCCCAGCACCGACTTGCGCAGCACCGGCAGCTTTGCGAGCGCCGCGCGCGACGTGACCGAGGCGGGGTCGATGTCCTTCAGCCAGGTCGCGAAGAAGGGCGCATTGGCCTTGGCGTGCGCGACCTGCTGCGGCAGCGCCTGCATCAGCGCCTTCTCGCGCTCCTCGGGCGAACGTGTCTCCAACGTGTCGTAGTGCTTGGACATGCGCTTCCTCAGGCTTTCCGCAGGACGGTAAGCGGCGCTTCCGGTCTTGCCAAGCGGGCTCGCCGTTGAGTATCAGAACTCTAACATCAATGGAGTTGCCGATGTCCCAGCCCCGCATCACCTACGACGCCTTCGCCAAGCTGGCGCCGGTCGCGCAGCAGTCGCTGCTCGCCATGGGCAAGCAGGCCGACGAATCGGGGATCGGCAAGGAGATCATCGAGCTGGTGAAGCTCCGGGTGTCGCAGATCAACAACTGCGCCTTCTGCCTGCAGATCCACCTCAACGTCTCGCGCAAGCACGCGATCGCGCAGGAGAAGCTCGACCTGGTCGCGACCTGGGAGGAGGCCGGCATCTTCAGCGAGAAGGAGTGCGCCGCGCTCGCCTGGGCCGAGAGGCTCGCCCATCTCGCGGGCGGCCGCGTGTCGGACGAGGACTATGCCGCGGTCCGCAAGCACTTCAGCGAGGAGGAGGTCGTGTTCCTCTCGGTCTCGATCGCGACCATCAACGCCTGGAACCGCCTGGGGGCGGCCTTCCGCTTCGCCCCGCCGATCCTACCTCGGAGGTAATTGCCCGGGCGGCGGGCGGCCGCGAAGGTGGCGGCATGTGGAACGCGGTTCTCCTGCCCCTCTCCTTCGCCGTCGTCGGCATCATCCATCTGCTGCCCGTGGCGCCGGTGTTCGTGCCGGCGACCTTGCAGCGCCTCTACGGCATCGCGCCCGGCGACACGACGCTTCTGGTGCTGATGCGGCACAGGGCGCTGCTGCTGGCGCTGGTCGGCATCCTCTGCCTGTCGGCCGTGTGGTGGTCGCCGATGCGGCCGGCGGCACTGCTGGCCGCGGCGATCAACATCTTCGGCTTCTTCGCCTTCTATGCGCTCTACGGCAGTCCGGCTGGTCCGCTGCGCATCATCGCCATCGGCGATCTGGTGGCGCTGCCGTTCCTCGCCTATGCCGCCTGGGCGACGCTGGTGCGTTGATCAGAGCCAGCGCTTGCGCCGGCGGTAGTGCTTGACGTCGCGGAACGAGCGGCGGCCTTCGCCGCCGATGCCCAGGTAGAATTCCTTCACGTCCTCGTTTTCACGCAAGCTCGCGGCATTGCCGTCGAGCACGACGCGGCCGTTCTCCAGGATGTAGCCGTAATGGGCGAAGCGCAGCGCCACGTTGGTGTTCTGCTCGGCCAGCAGGATCGAGACCTTTTCCTTCTCGTTGAGATTCTTCACGATCTCGAAGATCTCCTCGACGAGCTGCGGCGCCAGCCCCATCGACGGCTCGTCGAGCAGGATGGTCGAGGGCCGGCTCATCAGGGCGCGGCCGATCGCCGTCATCTGCTGCTCGCCGCCCGACGTGTAGCCGGCCTGGCTGGAGCGCCGTTCCTTGAGCCGCGGGAAATAGTGATAGACCTTCTCGAGGTCGTCGGCGACCTGGCGCCGCTTGCTGCCGTGGATGAAGGCGCCGGTCAGCAGGTTCTCCTCGACCGTGAGGTGGCCAAAGCAGTGCCTCCCCTCCATCACCTGGATGACGCCGCGGCGCACCAGGTCGTTGGGCGTCAGCCCGTCGACCCGCTCGCCGCGGCAATGGATGTGGCCCTTGGTGACCTCGCCGCGCTCTGTGCGGAGCAGGTTGGAGATCGCCTTGAGCGTCGTCGACTTGCCGGCGCCGTTGGCGCCCAGCAAGGCCACGATGCCGCCCTCCGGCACCGACAGCGACACGCCCTTCAACACGAGGATCACGTGATTGTAGATCACCTCGATGTTGGCGACGTCGATGACGTTCGACGTCGCGGACGCAGGCGCCGGAGAAGCGGTCATCGCGGGATCAGCTCTCCTTCGAGCAGTCGCGCACCGGAAGCTTCTTCTCCTCGGCATACTTCTTCGCCGCGGCGTCGACCATCGGCTTCAGGACCTTGTCGTCCGACTGGTACCAGTCGGAGACCACGACCCACTTGGCGCCGTCCCACTGTTGGACGCGACCGGCGCGCGTGCCCTCGTGATCCTGGCAGCTCACCTTGAGGGGCTGCAGCATGCCCTCGAAGCCGAGCTCCTTCAGCCGGGCGGCCGAGAGATCGAGATTCTCGATGCCCCAGCGCACCTGCTCACCGGTCAGCGGCTTGTTGCCGAACTTCTTCTGCGCCGTGCGGATCGACTCGACGCCCAGCATGGCGTTGACCAGGCCGCGGTTGTAGAGCACCTCGCCGGTCTCGTCGTACTTCGCGACGCCCTTGCCCTTGTCGTAGAGGAACTTCTTGAGGTCGGCATGGACGCCGAACTGGCCGGCGCCGTGCTGCAGCATGGCGGCATGGTAGCCCTTGGCGCCGCCCTCGGCGGGACGCACGTCGGGCTCGGCACCCGACCACCACACGCCGAACATCTTGTCGCGCGGGAAGCCGACGGCCGCGGCCTCCTTGATCGAGGTCGAGTTCATGATGCCCCAGCCCCACAGCAGGACGTAGTCCGGCCGGTTCTGGCGGATCTGCAGCCACGTCGCCTTCTGCTCGACGCCGGGATGGGTGACGGGCATCGGCGTGAACTCGAAGCCGTGCATCTTGGCGCGCTGCTCGAGGAGCGCGATCGGCTCCTTGCCGTAGGGCGAGTCGTGATAGACGAGCACGACCTTCTTGCCCTTGAGCTTCTCGAAGCCGCCTTCCTTCAGCGCGATGTGCTGCATGATGATGTCGGCGGCCGACCAGTAGGTGCCGAGCAGCGGGAAGTTCCACTGGAACACCGAGCCGTCGCGGCTCTCCGAGCGGCCGTAGCCCATCGAGATCACCGGGATCTTGTCGACCGGCGCCTTCTCGGTGAGCGCGAAGGTGATGCCGGTGCTCAGCGGATTGACGTAGGCCGCGCCGGTCGGGCCCTTGCCCTTGAGGCGCTCGTAGCACTCGACGCCGCGGTCGGTGGCGTAGCCGGTGTCGCACTCCTCGTAGAGGATTTTCACGCCGTTGATGCCGCCGTCACGCTCGTTGACCAGGGCATAGTAGTCGGCGACGCCGTTGGCGAACGGGATGCCGTTCGGCGCGTAGGCGCCGGTGCGGTAGATCAGTCCGGGAATGAACTGTTCGTTCTGGGCCTGCGCGCCCGAAGCGACCGTCAGTCCGGCCGCCGCGACCGCCGCGCCCAATAGCGCTGCTTTCATCAGTCTCATCGTGTTTCCTCCTCGTGATGTGGGCGATGCTTTTTGCCGCCCTTGCCAGAAAGCCTAGTGGATCAGTGCGGGAACGGCCAGAGCCGGAGCTTCTCCTTGGCGATCGCCCAGAGGCGCGCCAGCCCGTGCGGCTCGACGATCAGGAAGAAGACGATCATGGCGCCGAACACCATGAATTCCAGGTGGCTGAGCAGGGCCGTCGACATCTTGACCCCGAACCAGCCAGGAAGCTGGTTGAGCACGATCGGCGTCAGCACGATGAAGGCGGCCCCCAGGAAGCTGCCGAGCAGCGAGCCCAGCCCGCCGATGATCACCATGAACAGGATCTGGAACGAGCGGTTGATGTCGAAGGCCAAGGGCTCCCAGGCGCCGAGCCGCAGGAAGGCCCACATGGCGCCGGCGATGCCGATGAAGAACGAGGAGACCGCGAAGGCGGTGAGCTTGGTGCGGAGCGGACGGAAGCCGATGATCTCGGCCGCGATATCCATGTCGCGGATCGCCATCCACGAACGGCCGATATGGCCGCGCACCAGGTTCTTGGCGACCACCGTGGCGACGACCACGAAGGCCAGGATGAACAGGTAGCGCTCCATCGGCGTGTCGATCTTCCAGCCGAACGCGCTGGTGTCGCCGACCGCGACCGAGCCCGACGGCGTGTAGTTGGTCAGCCACTTCACGCGCGCGAACAGCCAGTCGAGGAAGAACTGCGAGGCGAGCGTCGCGACGGCGAGGTAGAAGCCCTTGATCCGGAGCGACGGGATGCCGAACAGGATGCCGACCGCCGCCGACATCAGGCCGCCGAACAGGAACACGACGATGAGGTTGTTGGCCTCCGGCACGCGGAGCCAGAGGTTGTAGGCGGCATAGGCGCCGACCGCCATGAAGCCACCGGTGCCGAGCGAGACCTGGCCGCAATAGCCGACCAGGATGTTGAGCCCGATCGCCGCCAGCGACAGGATCAGGAACGGGATCAGGATCTCGGTGTAGAGATACTGGCTGGCGAACAGCGGCACGACGAGCAACGCCGCCGCGATCACCGCGAGCACGAAGATGCGGTCCTGCAGGATCGGGAAGATCTGCTGGTCGGCGCCGTAGGTCGTCTTGAACTGGCCAGCCTCACGGTAAAGCATGGGCTACACCCGCTCGATGATGCGTTCGCCGAACAGGCCCTGCGGCCTGAACAGCAGGAAGACCAGCGCCAGCATGTAGGCGAACCAGTTCTCGATGCCGCCGCCGGCGAGATCGAACTGCTTGACCAGAATGGGCGCCAGGAAGACTTCCGAGAGCTTCTCGCCGGCGCCGATGATCAGGCCGCCGACGATGGCGCCCGGCACCGAAGTGAAGCCGCCCAGGATCAGCACCGGCAGCGCCTTGAGCGCGATCAGCGAGATCGAGAACTGCACGCCGAGCTTGGCGCCCCAGATCAGCCCGGCGGCCAGCGCCACGAGGCCCGACACCGTCCAGACCACGAGCCAGATCATGTTGAGCGGGATGCCGACCGACTGCGCCGCCGCATGGTCGTCGGCCACGGCGCGCAGCGCGCGGCCGATCCTGGTCTTCTGGAAGAAGAGCGCCAGCACGATCACCAGCACCGCCGCGATCACTGCCGCGACCAGGTCGCCGGGATCGACCAGCAGGCCGCCCGGGAACACGCCCTCGAAGAGGAAGATCGGGTCCTTGGGCAGGCCGAGGTTGATCTTGTAGATGTCGCTGCCCCACAGGGTCTGACCAAAGCCGTCGAGGAAGTAGGCGATGCCGAGCGTCGCCATGAACAGGATGATGCCTTCCTGGTTCACGAGATGGCGCAGCACCAGGCGTTCGATCGCGTAGGCGAGCAGCCCCATGATCGCCGCCGTCGCCGCGATGGCGAGCCACATCGGCCAGGCGCCCTTCCCGTAGGCATAGGCGGCGGCCCCGCCCGCGACAGCGCCGAGGAGCGACAGCAGCAGCACCTTGCGCCGCTCGTCGCCGCCACCGCCGCGCGCCATGTACTCGCGCCACACGTACCAGCCGACCAGCGCCAGCGCGACGCCGAGAACCGCCGCGGCGGCGACGAACTGGCCGAGGAAGACCTCCTTGTTGTCGATCGCGCCGGCCAGCCGCGCGATCGTGAGCGCGGCGAACAGCACCATCGCGCCCTGCGCGAAGTTGAACACGCCGGAGGCCTTGAAGATCAGCACGAAGCCCAGCGCCACCAGCGAGTAGAGCACGCCGGTGAGCAGGCCGCCGATCAGCGTCTCGAGGAACGGACCCAGCATCAGTGGCTCACCCCGAGATAGGCGTCGATGACCGCCTGGTTGCGCTTGATCTCGTCGGGCACGCCGTCGCCGATCTTCTTGCCGTAGTCGAGGACCACGACGCGGTCGGAGATGTCCATGACCACGCCCATGTCGTGCTCGATCAGGCAGATCGTCGTGCCGAACTCGTCGTTCACGTCGAGGACGAAGCGGCACATGTCCTGCTTCTCCTCGATGTTCATGCCGGCCATCGGCTCGTCCAGCAGCAGCAGCTCGGGCTGGGCGGCGAGTGCGCGGCCGAGCTCGACGCGCTTCTGCAGGCCGTAGGGCAGCCGGCCGACCGGCACCTTGCGGATGTGCTGGATCTCGAGGAAGTCGATGATGCGCTCGACCGCGCGGCGATGCTCGATCTCCTCGCGCTGCGCCGGGCCGAAATGCAGCGCCTGCCAGAACAGGCCGGTCTTCATGCGCAGATTGCGGCCGGTCATGATGTTGTCGAGGGTCGACATGCCCTTGAACAGCGCGATGTTCTGGAAGGTCCGTGCGATGCCCTGCTCGGCCGCCTCATGCGGCCGCATCTGGCTGCGCCGCACGCCCTTGTAGGTGATGGCGCCCTGCTGCGGGTGATAGAAGCCGTTGATGCAGTTCAGCATCGACGACTTGCCCGCGCCGTTGGGGCCGATGATGGCGCGGATCTCGCCCTTGCGGATGTCGAAGCTGATGTCGGTCAGCGCCTTCACGCCGCCGAACGACAGGCTGATGCCCTCGACCGCCAGCAGGGTCTCGTCGAAGACGCGGGAACGCACGGTCATGGAACTTCAGCTCGCCTTCTTCAACGCGGCCTGCGGGGCGACATCTCGAACCGCGACATCACCCTCGATACGGCCCTTGCGGCCGTCCTCGAACGTGACGTCAACCTTGATGTAGGCGCTCGCCGCGCCGTCGTAGAGCGCGTCGACCAGCGCCTTGTAGCGTTCGCCGATGAAGCCGCGCCGCACCTTGTTGGTGCGCGTGAGCTCGCCGTCGTCGGCCTCGAGCGCCTTGTGCAGGATCAGGAAGCGGCGGATCTGCGCGCCCGCCATGCGCGGGTCGGCGGCGAGGTCACGGTTGACCTGCTCGATCTCGCTCTGGATCAGGTCATAGACCTCGGGCCGCGCCGCCAGCTCCTGGTAGCTCGCATAGGCGATGTTGCGACGCTCCGCCCAGTCGCCGACCGCGATCATGTCGACGTTCACGAACACGGCGACGAAATCGCGACCATGGCCGAAGGCCACGGCCTCGTTGATGTGCGGGAAGAACTTGAGCTTGTTCTCGAGGAACTTCGGGGCGAACAGCGTGCCGTCGTTCAGCTTACCCACGTCCTTCGCCCGGTCGATGATGCGCAGGTGGCCGCGCTCGTCGAGATAGCCCGCGTCGCCGGTATGCACCCAGCCATCGGCGGTCTTGGTGTCGTTCGTTGCCTCGGGGTTCTTGAAGTACTCCTTGAACACGCCGGGGCTGCGATAGAGCACCTCGCCCGACTCGGCGATCCTGAGCTCGACCTTGTTGACCGGCTTGCCCACCGTGTCGGGGAAGACCTCGCCGTTGGGATGGATGGTGACGAACACCGAGGCCTCGGTCTGGCCGTAGAGCTGCTTCATGTTCACGCCGAGGGCGCGATAGAAGTTGAAGATCTCAGGCCCCACCGCCTCGCCCGCGGTGTAGGCCACGCGCACGCGGCTCATGCCCAGCGTGTTCTTGAGCGGCCCGTAGATCAGCAGGTTGCCCAGCGCATAGAGCAACCGGTCGACCGGCGAGACCGGCCGGCCGTCGAGCCGCGCCGGCCCGACGCGGCGCGCCACGCCCATGAAGAACTGGAACAGCCGGCGCTTCAGGAAGCCGGCATCCTCCATGCGGATGGTGACCTGGGTGATCAGGTTCTCGAGCACGCGCGGCGGCGCGAAGTAATAGGTCGGGCCGATCTCGCGCAGGTCGGTCATCACCGTCGCCGCCGATTCCGGGCAGTTGACGACCAGGCCGACCACATAGCCCTGGGCATAGGAGAAGATGTGGTCGCCGACCCACGCCATCGGCAGGTAGGAGAGCAGCTCGTCGCCCGCCTTGAGCCCGTCGAACTGGGCGCCCGCCTCGGCCGCCCACACGAGATTGTCGTAGCTCAGCAGCGCGCCCTTCGGCCGGCCCGTCGTGCCCGAGGTGTAGAGCATGATGGCGTCATCGCTGCCGTGGCCCTTGGCGACTTCGGAAGAGACCGCGTCGGGCTGCGCCGCCAGCCGCTTGGCGCCCCGCTCCTGGACCTCGGCCCATGACGACAGCCCTTCGTAATGCCGCATGCCGCGTGGATCGACGTAGAAGATCGTCTGCAGCGACGGCACCTTCTTCTGGATCTCGCGCAGCTTGTCGACCTGCTCCTGGTTCTCCGCCAAAGCGAAGCGCGCGCCGGCATGCTCGACGACATAGGCGAGCTCGTCGGCGACCGAGTCCTGGTAGACCGGCACCGGCAGGCCGCCCAGCGACTGGGCCGCGCACATCGACCAGTAGAGTCTCGGCCGGTTGTCGCCGACCACGATCAGCCGGTCGCCGCGGCGGAAGCCGAGCTCAGCCAGCCCGGCCGCCAGCAACCCGACCTCGCGCGCCACGCGCGCCCAGTCGTAGGTCTGCCAGATGCCGTATTCCTTTTCCCGGTAGGCAGGCTCGCCGGCGCGTGTCCGCGCCAGTTCCGCCAGCCGCTTCGGAAACGTGTCCAGCCCGTCGGTAGCGGTCGTCGCCGTACCTGTCGTCATCCGTGTTGCGCTCCCTGGCCCGCCGTTCGTTCGCTTCGCGCTGCGACGGTTCCGTCAGGCAGATAGCCACAGGGGCTTCCGGCCGGTCAAGCCGGGGGCAGCCGGAGCGTGAAGACCGCACCGCCCCCCGGCCTGTCGTCGACCGACACGCTGCCGTCGTGCGCGGCGGCGACGCGGGCGACGATGGCGAGCCCCAGGCCGCGGCTGTCGGCGCGGGCCCGGTCGCGACGCCAGAATCGCTGGAAGATGTTCGCGCGCTCCGACGGCGGCACGCCGGGACCGTCGTCGGCCACGCGCACGGTGCCGTCGGCGGCGACATCGACCTCGATCGAGCCGCCGGACGGCGCATGGCGAATGGCGTTCTCGATCAGGTTGCGGACCGCCCGGAACAGCGCCTCTGCATGGCCGCGCACCCAGACCGGGGCCTCGACGCCGGTCAACGCGATCGCCTTGCCGCCATCGACGGCGAGCGGCGCCATGAAGCTCACGGCGTCGGCGCAGACCGCCTGCAGGTCGGCCCGCTCCCCGCCCGCCACGACGAAACTCTCCAGCTCGGCGATGTCGAGCACCTGGTTCACGGTGCGCGTCATGTTGACGATGTCGGTCTGCAGGGAGCGGCGCAGGGGCCCCTCGTCCATCGAATCGACTCGCGCGCGCATGATGGCGAGCGGCGTGCGCAGCTCGTGCGCCATGTCGGCGGTGAACTCGCGCTGGGCGCGGAAGCCGGCCTCGAGGCGTTCGAGCGCCTGGTTGACGGCGCGGACGAGCGGCACGATCTCGGCCGGCATTGCCTGCTCGGGCAGGCGGACGTCCGTGGCGGTCGGCCCGATCGAGGTCGCGGTGGCCGACGCCTCGCGGACGGGATCGAGCGCGCGCCGGAAGATCAGGATGTCGATCAAGAGCAGCAGCAACAGGATCGGGAAGGTGATCCAGGCGACGCGCGGGAAGAACGAGGCGACGATGTCGTCGATGATGACGTCGCGGTGCGCGAGATCCTGCCCGACCTGAACCCAGTAGAGCCGGCCGTCGATCGACCGCGAGACGCTGGCGCCGATCAGCACCGTGCCCGTGCTGCGCCGCTGCTCGAACCATTCGTTGCTCAAGGGCGCGGCCGGACTGGCGAGAGGTTGGCCGTCGCCGCGCGACGAGAAGAGCACCTTCCCCCGGGCATCGAGGATCGCATAGACGTAGAGCCCGTAGCCGCCCGAGTAGATCGGCTCGGCCTCCGGCGGGATGTCGAGCGAGACGCCACCGTCCGGCATAGGCTTCAGATAGGACGCGACGGTGAACGCCTGGCCGCGCAGCGCATCGCGATGGAGATTGTTGGCGGCGGCGTTCAGCAGCCAGTAGAGCGCCAGCGGCATCAGGATCGACGTCACGCCGATCGCCACGACGTGCAGCGCCACGACGCGCGACGTGATCGAGCGGAAGCGCGTCACCCGCCCTTGTCCTCGGCCAGCAGATAGCCGACGCCGCGCACGGTGTGGATCTTCACCCGCGCGCCGCAGTCGCCCAGCATCTTGCGCAGCCGGTGGACGTAGACCTCGACGGCGTTCGAGCCGACATCGCCCGAGAGACCGAAGAGCTGGTCCTCGAACAGGCGCTTGGGCGCCACGTTGCCGCTGCGCCGCATCAGGATCTCCAGCACCGCCGCCTCGCGCGCCGGAAAGGCGCGGATCGTGCCGTCAACCAGCACCTGGCGTCCCTCTGTGTCGAGCGACACGTTGCCCACGTTGAGCTGGCGGCCGAGCAGGTTGCCGGGCCGCCGCAGCAGCGCCTGCAGGCGCGCGACCAGCTCCTCCATCGCGAACGGCTTCACCAGGTAGTCGTCGGCGCCGGCCCTGAGGCCGTTCACCCGATCGCTGATGCCGTCGCGCGCGGTCAGCACGAGCACCGGCGTCGCATCGGCACGACCGCGGATGGAGCGCAGCAGCGTCAACCCATCCTCGTCGGGCAGCCCGAGGTCGAGGACGATCGCCGAATAGCGCATCGCCGCCATCGCATGTGCGGCGTCGGCGGCGCTGCCGACCGAATCGGCGGCGAAGCCGCTGCGCGCCAGTCCCTTGACCAGCAGCGACACGAGTTCCGCATTGTCCTCGACGAGAAGAACCCTCATCGCCTCCTCACTCTTGACCGCACCCCTTGACCGTACTGGGGGCCGCCCCGAAAAGGAGATGATGTCCCCTTCCGACGAACTCGTCGATCTCGGAGACCGTTCACTTCGCGTGCGACGGCTCGCGCCCGCGCATGACGACGGGCTGGAACGCACGACGCTGGTGTTCCTCCACGAAGGGCTGGGCTGCATCGAGATGTGGCGCGACTTCCCGCAGAAGCTCTGCGATGCCACGCGCTGCCGCGGCATCGTCTACGACCGCACCGGCTACGGCCGCTCGAGCCGGTGGCCCGCGCCGCCCGGCGTCCGTTACATGGAGATCGAGGCCGACCTCGTGCTGCCGCGCTTGCTGGCTGCGCTCCAGATCGAGGATTGCGTGCTGGTCGGCCACAGCGACGGCGGCACAATCGCGCTGAATTACGCCGCCTCCGATCCCGAGGCGCTGCGCGCCGTGGTGACCCTGGCGGCGCACGCGATCAACGAACCGATCTGCGTCGAGGCGATCACGAAGGCGCGCGAGGCCTTCGCTGCCGGCGACCTGCGCCAGCGGCTCGCCAAGTATCACGACGATGTCGACGGCGCGTTCCATCTCTGGGCGGATGCCTGGGTGGCGCCCGGCTTCGAGCCGATGGAGGCGAACGGAAGGTTGCCCGGCGTGCAGGTGCCGGTGCAGGCGATCCAGGGCGAGGACGACGAGTACGGCAGCGAGCTGCAGCTCGGGATCATCGCCGGCAAGGTCGGCGGCTATTGCGAGACCAGGCTCGTACCGGGCTGCGGGCACAGTCCGCACCTGCAGCAGCCGGCCTATGTCCTGTCGGAGATCATGCGCTTCATCGCGCCGCTCGCGCTCGCCGGCTGAGTGCGCGGGCTAAAGCCGCTTCAGCTCGCTGGCGGCCGCCCAGTTCAGTTCCGAGACGGTGGGGCAGCGCGCCTGGGCGAGCTGGAACTGCTCGCGCGCCCTCTGCTTGTCGCCGCGGCGGACCGCATCGATGCCGATGAAGAAGGCGGACGGGCACTTGCCGTTGGCGCGCTTGGCCCCCTCGTCGACTTCCGCCGCGACCTCGAGCTCGCCGGCGGTGCCCTTGCCGAGCAGGAAGCGCACGATCTGGCCGGGCCACTCGGTCAGGTTCTCCGAGGCGGTGTCGCGCGCCAGCGCGCCGCGGGCGTCGCGGCGGGCGTGCACCTGGGCGGCGTAGCGCCACAGCAGCGGCGACACCTTCGCCTTGAAGCTCGGCCGTCCGGCGAGGCTGGCATCGAAGTCGTCCGCCGCCTGCGCGTAGTTGGCGAGGTTGAAGTTGGCGTGGCCGCGGAAATAGAGCGCCGTCCGCCGTTCGTTGGCGGATTGCTGGCCGGCCAGCGCCTCGTCGAGCAGGCCGAGCGCGCGCTGGAAGTCGGCGATCTGCATGTAGACCTGCGCCTGCGCGACCTTCAGCGACGGGTCGCCGGGCTTGCGCTGCAGGGCGCTGTCGAGCGTGCGCAGTGCCGCCCCACGGTCGCCGCCGCCGGCGAGGCCCGGCATGGTGGTCGACAGGATGAGCTGCCAGTCGCCCGGCAGGACCTTGCCCATCTCGGCGATGTCCTTCTGGCTGTCGGCCTCGCGACCGAGGCGGCTGAGCTGGAAGGCGCGGATCGACAGGTAGATCGAGCGGTCCATCGCCGAAAGCTGCGACGCCGACAGGATCTTGTTCAGCGACTCGAGCGTGGTGTTTCGGGCGGCGTCCGTGCCGGCCGGCCCCGGGGCTCCGCCCGGCGAAAAGTCACGCGAGCTGTGATCCCAGGATTCGGTCGCGTTGCGCTGCGCCGCGGCCTCTCCCGAGAGTGCGAGAAGGGCGGCGAAAACCCCCAGTATCCGCACTATTTCACGTTGCATGATGCCAATCTGGCACAACAGTCAGCGCCCCGCATCCGCCGATTGCCTGCGTGCGTCCCTGCCCCTATTTTGCCACCCGACCGCACAAAACCGACCCCTCAGGAGTACGACTAATGGCCGCCGCCCATCCCAACAGCTTCAAAGCCCGCAAGTCGTTGAAGGTCGGTGCCAGGAGCTACACCTATTTCAGCCTGAAGGCGGTCGAGAAGGAGGTCGGCGACCTGTCACGCCTGCCGTTCTCGCTGCGCGTCCTGATGGAAAACCTGCTGCGCCACGAGGACGGCACGACCGTCAAGAAGGGCGACATCGCCGCTTTCGGCGACTGGCTGAAGAACGGCGGCAAGTCCGCCAAGGAGATCAACTTCCGCCCGGCCCGCGTGCTGATGCAGGACTTCACCGGCGTACCGGCCGTGGTCGATCTCGCCGCGATGCGCGACGCGATGGGCAAGCTCGGCGGCGACCCCAAGAAGATCAACCCGCTAGTGCCGGTCGACCTCGTGATCGACCACTCCGTCATCGTCGACAATTTCGGCAACAACGCCGCCTTCGGCGCCAACGTGAAGCTCGAGTACGAGCGCAATCTCGAGCGCTACCAGTTCCTGCGCTGGGGCGCGATGGCGTTCGACAACTTCCGCGTCGTGCCGCCGGGCACCGGCATCTGTCACCAGGTCAACCTCGAGTATCTGGCGCAGGTCGTGTGGACCAAGAAGGAAGGCAAGGAGACGATCGCCTATCCCGACACGCTGGTCGGCACCGACAGCCACACCACGATGGTGAACGGACTCGCCGTGCTCGGCTGGGGCGTCGGCGGCATCGAGGCCGAGGCCGCGATGCTTGGCCAGGCGCAGCCGATGGTCATCCCCGACGTCGTGGGCTTCAAGCTGACCGGCAAGCTGAAGGAAGGCGCCACCGCGACCGACCTCGTGCTCACCGTCACGCAGATGCTGCGCAAGAAGGGCGTGGTCAACAAGTTCGTCGAGTTCTACGGCGAGGGCCTCGAGGAGCTTCCGCTCGCCAACCGCGCGACCATCGCCAACATGGCGCCGGAATACGGCGCGACCTGCGGCTTCTTCCCGGTCGACGAGATCACGCTCGGCTACCTCAAGACGACCAACCGCGGCGCCGCGGCCAAGCTCGTCGAGGCCTACGCCAAGAAGCAGGGCCTGTGGCGCTC